>JAHEDL010000632.1 GCA_024641255.1 Pseudorhodobacter sp. | reverse complement strand
AAATTCGCAAAGTGCCGGTGACGGTGCTGTCACGCTGCCAGCGGTTTGACCTGAAACGGATCGAACCCGAAGTGCAGATGGCGCTGTTGCGCAAGATTGCCGATGCCGAAGGCGCGCAGATTACCGATGGCGCTTTGGCCTTGATCACCCGCGCAGCGGAAGGGTCGGCGCGGGATGCAACATCGCTGCTGGATCAGGCGATTTCGAACGGCGCGGGCGAAACCACCGCAGATCAGGTGCGCGCGATGCTGGGCTTGGCCGATCGTGGCCGGGTGCTGGATCTGTTTGACATGATCATGAAAGGTCAAGCCGCGCAGGCTTTGGCCGAACTTTCGGGGCAATATGCTGATGGCGCCGACCCGATGGCGGTGCTGCGCGATCTGGCCGAAATTACCCATTGGCTGTCGGTGATCAAGATCACCCCCGAAGCCGCCGAAGACCCGACCACCCCGCAAGAAGAACGCGAACGCGGGCTAGAGATGGCGAAAATCCTGCCGATGCGGGTGCTGAGCCGGATGTGGCAGATGTTGCTGAAGGCGCTGGAAGAGGTGGCGCAGGCCCCGAACGCGATGATGGCGGCAGAGATGGCGGTGATCCGCCTCACCCATGTTGCCGATCTGCCCGACCCCGAAACGCTGGTGAAAAAGCTGATGTCGCAAACCGCGCCGGCCTTGCCCACGGGCGGTGCGCCTGCGGGCGGCGGTGGCGGCATGGTGCATGGCGCGCTGCGCATGGCCCCGGCGGCCCCGATGCGCGGGCCGACCATGATGGGCGGCCAAGCGCTTGCTTTGGCAGAAAGCCCGTTGGCGTTTTACGCGACCTTCGACCATGTGGTTGAATTAATTCGTGAAAAGCGCGACATGCGCTTGTTGGTCGAGGTGGAAACCGGGCTGCGTCTGGTCAAATACGCCCCCGGTCGGATCGAATTTGAACCCGCGCCCAGTGCCGCCCCCGATCTTGCGGCGCGGTTGGGGCAACGCCTGCAGGGGTGGACCAACGAACGCTGGGCGCTTTCGGTGGTCAGTTCGGGCGGCGCGCCGACGATTGCCGAGGACCGCGACCGCGAAGAAAACGAAGCGCGCGCCGAAGCGTTGCAAAATCCGCTGGTGCAGGCGGTGATGCTGGCCTTCCCCGGCACAAAAATTGCAGAAATTCGCACGGCAGAGGCGATGGCAGCGCAAGCGCTGGCCGAAGCCTTGCCGGAAGTGGAAGACGAATGGGATCCGTTCGAAGACAACTAAGAGGGTAAAATGCTAAAAGGTTTGGGCGGGCTGGCTGGGCTTGGCGATATGGCCAAGATGATGAAAGCCGCGCAAGAAATGCAAGGCAAGATGGCCGAGCTGCAAGACGAACTGGCCCGCACCGTGGTGGTTGGCGAGGCTGGCGCTGGCTTGGTCAAGGCCCGCTGCACCGCCAAGGGCGAAGTGACGGGGCTGGATATCGACCCGTCGATCCTTGTGGCATCGGAAAAAGAAGTGGTCGAAGATCTGATTCTGGCCGCGATCAAGGATGCCCAGCTGAAGGGCGCCGCGCGCAATCAGCAGGAAATGCAGAAGTTGACGCAGGCCTTGGGCTTGCCCGCCGACATGAAGCTGCCGTTCTGAAGGCCGCCGCATGACCGACACCCGCGACATCGAAACGCTGATCGAGCTGATGGCGCGGCTGCCGGGGCTTGGACCGCGCTCTGCCCGGCGGGCGGTGCTGGCGCTGTTGAAAAAGCGCGCGCAGCTGATGGCCCCCTTGGCGCAGGCGATGGCGAATGTGGCGCTATCGGCCAAGGATTGCACGGTTTGCGGCAATATCGGCACCACCGAGATTTGCCCAATCTGCGCCGATCCGGCGCGGGCCACTGGCGAAATTTGCGTGGTGGAAGACGTCGCCGACCTCTGGGCGATGGAACGCGGCGCGGTGTTCAAGGGGCGCTACCATGTGCTGGGCGGCACGCTTTCGGCGCTAGATGCGATGGGGCCGGATGAATTGGGCATCCCGCGCTTGGTGGCGCGGGTACGAGACAGCTCCATAACCGAGGTGATTCTGGCACTGAACGCCA
>JAHEDL010000202.1 GCA_024641255.1 Pseudorhodobacter sp. | reverse complement strand
GCGTAATTGTTTCGGGCAGGCCGCGTGCAAAGAAGTCGCGCCCCAACTGATCACGCCCCATCAAGCGCGCCGCAGCTTCGCGCATCGCCGACAGGCGTTCCAACTGAAACGCCAGATGCGCCGCAAGATCTTCTGCCGAAGGCCCAGCCTCGCCCGGCTCTGGCGGCAGCAGCAAGCGCGATTTCAGAAAGGCAAGCCAAGCCGCCATCACCAGATAGTCGGCCGCAAGCTCGATCCGCAGCGCGCGGGCGCGTTCGACAAAGATCAGATATTGTTCAGCCAATTGCAGAACGGAAATCTTGCGCAGATCTACTTTCTGGGTGCGCGACAAGGTCAGCAACAGGTCAAGCGGGCCTTCGAAACCGTCGACATCAACGATCAACGCTTCGCCCGCCAGCCGTTCGGCTGCGGGGACGCGCTCTGCCGCGCTCCACTCTTCTGGTTCGCTGTCAGCCATGCGCACCTTCGCCAAGCAGTGCCGAAAATTCGGCTTCCAGCTGGGCGATGTCAAATGATTTCGGCGCGTGGCGCAAAGCCAAAGCGGCTTTGGCGCGCTTCCGCGTGGCGTCAGTCATCGCGCCTGCCGCATCGGCCACCGCAACCATCTCTGGCAGATCGCCTTTGCAATGCAGGGCAATATCGCACCCGGCCCGCATCGACCGCGCGGTGCGCTCTGCCAAAGTGCCAGACAGCGCCTGCATGTTCAGATCATCCGTCATCAACAAGCCGTTGAAGCCGATATCGTCGCGGATCACCTTGATCATCGCGGGCGACTGCGTCGCAGGCAGGGTATCATAGGCCGAAAAAACGATATGCGCGGTCATCGCCATCGGCAAATCCGCCAAAGCGCGGAACGGCGCGAAATCGGTCTGGCGAAGCGTCGCCTGATCGGTGGTGACAGTCGGCAAATCGTGGTGGGTGTCGTTCACCGAACGCCCGTGGCCGGGCATATGTTTGACAACGGGCAGCACACCCATCTGCAAATAGGCTTCGGCAACCGCGCGGGCGATCGTGGTCACCGTCTGCACATCATCGCCATAGCAGCGGTTGCGCAAGAACGGATGCGTCATCCGCCCTGCAATATCAGCCACCGGCGCGCAATTGGCATCAATGCCCACCGTGCGCAGTTCTGACGCAATGATCATCGCCTGCAATGCCATTGCCTTTTCGGCCTTGGCTCCGGCCCGCTGCACCGTATCAAGTGGCGGTGCCCATTCGCGCCACTGCGGCGCGCGCAAACGCTGTACTCGCCCACCTTCCTGATCAATCAAAATCGGCGCATCCCGCCCGACAGCATCGCGCAGATCAGCGGTAAGCCGTTGCAACTGTTCAACTGTATCGACGTTGCGCGCGAAGATGATGAAACCAAAGGGGTCATAATCGCGGAAGAAATCACGCTCAGCCGCGCTCAAGACCGTACCTTCACAGCCAAATATCGCGGCCCCTTGGCCGATCATTTCTGCGAAACCGGAATGCAAGAGGCGTTTTCAGCCAAAAGTGCTGCGCAGAAACGTCGAGATTCATCTTCGTCGGCAAAGCCATGCGCGCGCAGGCGGAAGAATGTTCGGCCGCCCGATTGCGCCGATTGCACAACCATTGCCTTCGCCCCGATCAGTTCAGGGAATTTCGTCTGCAAATTCGCCCATTCGGCCCGCGCGGCATCGGCGTCGTCAAAAGCGCCTAACTGCACCAGCCGGGTGCCTGGGGCGATGGTTGACGGGTCCATCTCTGCGGCGGGCGCGACAGCGGCGGGTTCCGCTGCCGGTTCTGCGGCGGCCAAAGCATTTGCTTCGTCTGACAAAGTGGTCGCAGGCTGTGCGACCGCAGCCCGCAACGGGCGTCGCGGCGGTTTTGGCGATTTCGTGGGCACACCGGGTGCCGCAGCAGAGTCATCCGCCACCGAGGTTTCGCCAGAATCCGCCAGCGCAGCCGCCAAGGCCGCCGCAACTGCATCTTCTTGCGTTTCTGGCAGCGCAGGTTCTGCAGCTTGCGCATCAACGGGTGGCAGCGCAGCCGGATCAACACCAGAGGGTGCAGGATCTGCCGGGACAATTTCGGTGGGGGCAATTTCGATTGGTGCGGCGGAAACTTCGGGCAAATCCGCAACCTTCAGATCACTGCCAGCAACCGGCACAGCGGCCCCGGCATCCGCCAAAACCGCAACCCCTGCCGCATCATCGGCAGCAAGTTCGGCTTCCTTTGGCGCAAGGATCAGCTTATCGGGCAAAGGCAATGCCGTTCCAGCAGCAGCGACGGCGTTAACAGACAGGCCTTGGTTCAACGTCACCGCACCGCCCGGATTTTCCGGCGCGATGCGCAGCGGACCTTCCAGCGCGCGAACAACAGGAATGCCGGACACATCGCGCACCGCAAGTTTATAGCCCCAAACTGCCAAACCAACGATCAACCCAACCGAGCAAGCTGCACCGGCAAGGTTGATAGCGCGGCCAAATCGCCCGGAGGTCATTGCTGCGTTGCCGCCTTCGATGTCATCGAATTCCACATTCGCCATGTCTCGCCTCGTGTGTAAAGGCGATACGTGCCGCCTTTACTTGTTATTACCAGTCGGCCCAGTAAGCCACATTCAGCGCATTTCCTCAACCGGAACCACGCCAAGGATACCAAGGCCGGCCGAAATCACAACGCCCGTGGCCCGCGCCAGCGCAACTTTTGCCGCAGATGTTGCCGCGTTGCCCTCTTGAACGAAGCGCAGGCTGACATCGTCGTTGCCTTTGTTCCACAAACCATGGAACTCGGACGCCAGTTCATAAAGGTAAAACGCCACGCGGTGCGGTTCGTTGGATTTGGCGGCAATTTCAACCAGGCGCGGCCATTCTGCCAGTTTCTTCGCCATCTCGATTTCGGCAGGGTGGCTCAAAATCGCCAAATCGGCTTGCGACAAAGCTGCATCCGAACAATCAATCCCCGCGTCTCGCGATTTGCGCAGCACCGAGTTAATCCGGGCATTGGCGTATTGCACATAGAACACCGGGTTGTCTTTCGACTGTTCCAGCACCTTGGCAAAGTCGAAATCCAGCGCCACATCGTTCTTGCGGGTCAGCATCATAAAGCGGGTCACATCGGCCCCCGCCTGTTCGACCACATCGCGCAGGGTCACAAAGGTGCCTGCGCGCTTTGACATCTTGAACGGTTCGCCGTTCTTATAAAGCTTCACCAGCTGCACCAGCTTGATATCCAACGGAACTTTGCCGTTCGACAGCGCCGAAACCGCTGCTTTCATCCGCTTCACATAGCCGCCGTGATCAGCGCCGAAAATATCGATCAGTTCGTCAAAGCCGCGCTGCACCTTGTCGAAGTGATAGGCGATATCCGGCGCGAAATAGGTCCAGGACCCGTCCGATTTTTGCACCGGGCGGTCAACATCATCGCCATGCGCGGTTGAGCGGAACAGAGTTTGTTCCCGCGCTTCCCAATCTTCGGGCAACTTGCCTTTCGGCGGCTCCAGAGTGCCGGTGTAAATCAGCCCCATGCCGCGCAGGGTTTCGATGGCGGCTTCAATCTTGCCGGTGCCATACAGTGCCTTTTCCGAAGAATAGACATCCATATGCACGCCAAGTGCGGCCAGATCACCGCGAATTTCGGCCATCATCAACTCGGTGGCAATCTCGCGGATATCGGCCAGCCAAACTTCTTCGCCTTTGTCCAGCAAACTGGTGCCGAACTTGGCTTTCAGCGCCTCGCCCACCGGAATCAGATAATCACCCGGGTACAGGCCTTCGCGAATTTCCGGCTCCAGCCCATTGGCTTCGCGGTAACGCTCATAGGCCGACCGCGCCAACACATCCACCTGCGCGCCGCCGTCGTTGATGTAATATTCGCGGGTCACATTCCAGCCCGCAAAGGCCAGCAACCGCGACAACGCGTCGCCCACCACAGCGCCACGCACGTGACCAACATGCATCGGCCCGGTCGGGTTGGCCGACACGAATTCGACGTTGACCTTGCGGCCCGCCCCCATTGTCGAACGACCAAACTCCAGCCCTTCGGACAGCACAGCTTTGACAACCCCCTGCCACATTGCTGCAGAAAGCCGCAGGTTCAAAAAGCCTGGGCCTGCCACTTCGGCGCCAGAAATCCGCGGATCTTGCGCCAACCGTGCGGCCAACGCCTCGGCGATCACGCGCGGCGGCAGGCCTGCGGGCTTGGCCAGCACCATCGCGGCATTGGTCGCCATATCGCCATGTGCGGCATCGCGCGGCGGTTCGACTGCGACCGAAGCGGTATCAAGCCCTGCGGGCAACACGCCCTCGGCGGACAAAGCCGTCAGGCTGTCGACGACCAGAGTGCGGATTTCTGCGAAGAGGTTCATTTGATCAATTCCTGTCTCATCGCATTGGCAATGCCAGAGGCGATGAGACAGGTCAAGGACGGCCTAACCCTGACCGTTACGCCAATCGTCCAAGGCTGGATTTTCGGCAGGGATGGCAGGCGTTTCGCCCGCAATTACTGGCAAGGCGACGGGCCGATTTCGAAAATAATGGGTTTCGCGCGCGCCAAAGTAAAACGCCACCACCGCCCCAAGCAGCCACCAAAGCGGCTCTGGCACTGCATTCAACCCCACCATGCGCAGCGCAAACGCCTGCGGATCGGTCATGGCGTAAACAAAAAGCCCAATCGTGCCAAACGCCAACAGCGGCCGTGGCAACCGGTTCAGACCATTGACGAAGCGGTCAAACCCACCCGCAGCGACGCTGTCGAATTCACCGGAAAATTCGTTCAAGGCTGCCGTCTGAGCCTGCGCCGAAAGCTCGATGCGTTTGGTGGCCGATGGCACGAAAACTTCGGTCACGCCCTTTGCAGCCTCGCCCAAGGCCGCAACCGCGCCGGGGGCTAAAATAGTGCCAATCAAGCCCATGCTGCCACCCGTGCTCGATGTTGCGCATCACTTAGCCGATATTTTTCCGAAATGAAGTCCTCTGCGCGGATGATCCACCCACCTTTGCCACCATCGCGGCGGCGGGCAAATTTACGGCTGGCAGGGCGCGCGTCTGCCAAGGAATAGTAATAATTGCGCCGCGCGATGCCGTAGGCATCCACCAGATGCGACGGGGCGGCTTCGAAGGCACTTTGTGCCGCAGTAATGGTTTGCGGGCCAATCTGGCCGTCAGGCTCGCACGCAAATCCCATTTGCGACAGCAATCGCTGCAACACCTTCACCGCGTTGCTGCCCGCATTGACATACATATCGAAAACCGATGGCTGCAGCGGCTCTGGCAGATTGCCTATTCCGGGGCGGCGAAAGTAATGCTCGACAAAGATTTCAATAGCTTGCGCCTTGCTCAGTGCGCGAATATCTGCTTCGTCAATGCGGCTATCTTTCGTGATATCCAACCCCAGCCTGCGCAAAGTGCTCAGCGTAACGCCGTGGTTTGTGGCACCGCCAGCGTCAGCAGGGTCGTTCACAAAGCCCCCTTCGCGCGCGACAATGTCGGTGGCAAGTTCTTTTACCGTCTTCATACGTCTCCCCCTTCAAGGTTAGGGAAGATGCTGCATCAAAGACCTTAACGCGCGAAAACCGCGCCGAACGCTGGCTACTTCTTCGGCTCTACATAAACGCCCTGCTCTTTCAGCGCGTCGACAACCTCTTTCGGCATGTAGTTTTCATCATGCTTGGCCAAAATTTCGGTCGCCACAAAGGTGCCACCCTCCATCGAACCGGTGCCAACCATGCCCGCGCCTTCGGCGAACAGGTCGGGAAGCACGCCGGTAAAGCGCACCGGAATGGTCTTGTTGGTATCGGTCACGCTGAAGCTGACTGTTTCGCCCTGCCCCCTGACTAGGCTGCCCTTTTCAACCAGACCGCCAATCCGAAACACTTCGCCGGGGCGCGGTGGGTCAGACACGATTTGGCTAGGCGACCGGAAGAAGTTTATGCCGTCGCGCATGGCATAGCCCACCAGCCCGGTGGCCACGGCAAGCAGCGCGAAGGCCAGCAAAATCACCTGCACGCGGCGTTGTTTCTTCAGACCTTTTAGACCAGCCATTTTGACCTCTTATGGGAACATCGGCGCAAGGCCCAAGCCCGCCGTTTCCTCGATACCCAGCATAAGGTTGGCATTCTGCAGCGCTTGGCCAGACGAGCCTTTGGTCAGATTGTCCAACACGGCAATCACCACCGTCCGGCCGGGAATCCGGTCGCCGATCACGCCGATGTGGCAATAATTGGACCCGGCGATGTCGCGTGTCGAGGGGAGTGCGCCAAAGGGTAGCACTTGCAAGAACGGCTCTGCAGCATAGGCATCCGACAGAACCTTATGCACTTCGCGCGGATCGGCCTTCACATAGGTCGTAGCAAGGATGCCGCGGTTCATCGGCAACAAATGCGGCGTGAACTGGATGTGAACCGGACGGCCAGCAAGCTTTGAAAACTCCTGATCAAACTCGCCCAGATGCCGATGCTTGCCACCCGCGGAATAGGAATGCGTGCCGCCCGAAAGCTCTGCATGCAGCAGGTTTTCTTTCAACGACCGCCCTGCCCCTGACACACCGGCCTTCAGGTCGATCAGGATCGAATCCAGATCAATCACCCCCGCCGAAATCAACGGCCGCAGGGCGTATTGCCCGGTCGCCGCGTTGCATCCGGTTCCGGCAACCAGACGGCCATTGCGGATATCTTCGCGGTAAAACTCGGTCAGGCCGTAAACGGCTTCCTTTTGCAGATCGACTGCGGCATGCGGCGCGCCATACCACTTTTCGTATTCCGCCGGATCACGCAGGCGGAAATCGGCGGACAGATCGACGATCTTCAAATTGCGCGGCAGGCTGGCGACGACCAGTTGCGTGGTGGCATGCGGCAGCGCGCAGAAGCACAGGTCGACGCCAGAAAAATCGATCTCGTCGATTTTTTGCAGCTTTGGCAAATCCAGGTGACGCAGGAAGGGGAACACCTCGGCCATGGCCATGCCCGCTTTGCGATCAGCCGAAAGGGCGACGATCTGCATGGACGGGTGCGAGGCGATCAGGCGAACAAGTTCGGCGCCGGTGTAGCCCGAGGCTCCGAGAATGGCGATGCGATGCTTCATGCGACCCTCCTGTCTGGTTGGCGCAGATGTGGCGTCAGGGGGGCGCGGATGCAAGCGGATTCAGTAAAGTTCGCCGGCTTCGACGCGGAAAGGCAGGATGTTTTCGCGCGGCGGCAGCGGGCAGATCGCGAAGTCGGTGAAGCCGCAGGGCGGCGTGAAGGCGCGGTTGAAATCAAGGGTGATTTCGCTGTCGGTCATGTCTTCGCCGATCAAGAACCGCGAGGCTGGGTAGGTTTCGCGGCCAGAGGTGGCGTCGCGGATCACGAACATCGGTTTGCCCGCCTTCCAATGGGTGGCAAGCAAGGTGATGGCGTGGCCGTCGTGGGTGAAGGTTGCGGTGTGGGTCAGCTGAACCGTGGTGGTGCTGCCGCCTTTTTGGTCGACGGCTTGAGCAACCGGGGTTTCCAGCGCTTGCCAGCGGGCGCGGATTTGCCATGCGGGGGCTTCGGGGAAATAGCGCAGCTGGGCGTGGCGCGGCAGGGTCAGGTCGCGCACCCGCAGGGCGGGTTGATTGTCGACGGTGTGGAGTTCCAAAAGGAAGGGAGGGACGCGCAGCTGCGGGAAGCCGCCTTCGGCCGGAAGGAAGGGTTGCGGCGATCCGCCTGCGGGGGTGAAGGTTTGGGCGGCGGCGTCGATCTGGCCAAGATGGGCCGGACCGCGCGACAGGATCAGGCTGTTGTCCGGGGCGGAGCCGACACTGTGCGAGCCGGGCGGAATTTCGACGCGGTCGGTCAGGTTCAGCCAGCCATCTTCGGCTTGCAGGGCCTCAAGGCGGGCTTGGCGATGCTGGTCGAGCGGGATCATGGGACAGCCTTTGGTTCGTGGATTGGGCGGAGGATGAACCGGCAGGGCCGCGGGGGCAAGGGGCGCTGTGGTCCCGACTCGGGACCTTTTTTTGATGTTTATTATCAATGGATTGGCATGGCCGTTTTAACGGTTTGTTAAGTATTGCGGCGGTTTTGGCCGACTTTGGCCCTGCCCGTCCACTTCGGCGCGCGGCGCCTGCGCCCCTAGAAACGCCGCGCGTGACGGGTGCTATTTGTCCAGCGACTTGACCACGTTGTCGGCAAAAGCTGCAATCATCGCATTATAGAAGTCATCGCTGTTGGCCGACAGCTTCGACAGATCAACGGTTGCCGGAAAGAACGGCTTGGCCTGATTGACATCCAACGTAAGTTCATAGGTTTTGAAATGCGAGTTGTCTTTTTCATCCGAGATTTTGACCGCCCCGACCAAACGGGTGTCGGCGGCACCTATGGCATCAGTGAACGAACTTGACAGCTCTACTTCTGACAAATCAACGCTGATCTTCATGCCGTCTTCGCCCAAACGGTCGACAAGACGCGCCGCAATTGCGGCTTTCAGATCGTCGGCAATGTGGGTGTAACGCAGGGCTGCAGCAGGATTGGTGATGGCAGGCAGGTCAATGCTGACCTCAATTTCTTTGACCATCGCCGGGTCAGCGGCAAAAACTGGCACGGTCAGGGCGCTGGCGGTCAGGAATACGGAAATAAACGCGGGGGTAAGAATACGACGGGTCATGAAAGCCTCCGGGATTGTGCCGAAACCGGGACGGGTTCGGCGCAGAGGAAACATTAGACCAGATCTGCGGCAGGAAGACTGACCCACGTTAGCTGCAGGCTGCCTGAATTTAACTTTCATTTATTCTGTTATATCAATAAAATAAATAAAATACCTAAAGTAATTTCTTAGAAATTCATGTAGCAAGCGCCTAGCGAGCCAAACGAAACCCAAAGCTACAGGGGGCAGAATTTCATTCTGCCGCGCTGCCAGATCACAGCGTTTCACCCCAAAACTGCACCATTAAGCGGCTTCGAAGGTGACTTTCTTGCGCAAGAATTGCGTGGCTTTGTTTGACACACTGACGGCATCACCCGTGGTAATGAATTTCGACTGCGTGCCACTGCCCATGAACTCAGGCCGGCGCTGCAAATAATCGGCCAAAGACTCTGCCACCAGATTGGCTTGGGAATATACTTTGACCTCTGGGCCAAGCGCCTCTTGGAAGGTCTTTTCCATCAAGGGGTAATGGGTGCAGCCCAAGATTGCCGCTTGCGGATGCGGCATCCGGCGCTTCAGCGCCTCGACATGGCTGCGCACCAAGGCTTCGGCCAAAATTTCATCGCCCTGTTCGATGGCATCAACCACACCGCCGCAGGGCTGGGCTTCGACATCGACACCGATGGCGCGGAACGCCAGTTCGCGTTGAAACGCGCGGCTGGCCACGGTGGCCGGGGTGGCAAACAGCGCGACATGCTTGACGTCAACTTCGCGCGGCGGCGAGTTATCGCCCCATTGCCGTTCGGTCAGCGCCTCGATCAACGGCACGAACACGCCCAGAACCCGCTTGTTCGGCGGCAACCAAGTTTCCTGCATGCGCTTCAACGCCGCAGCAGAGGCGGTGTTGCAGGCCAGAATGACCAGATCGCAGCCTTCGGCCCAAAGCCGTTCGACGGCGGCACAGGTCAGATTGAAGATGTCATCATGGGTGCGCACACCATAGGGCGCGTGGGCGTTATCGCCAAAATAGACAAAGGGCACCTCTGGCAGACGCTTTTGCAACGCATCCAGAACCGTAAGCCCGCCAATGCCGGAATCAAATACACCAACTGCCATTGCTGTCTCCTGCCCCATTCCCGCGTCGCAGGCTTGGGGCTGCGATTCAGCGGGATTTGTACTTTGCCTCGAATTCGTAGCCATTAGCATAGGAGGGAAGCGGCGTGGGGGAAAGCTGATAGGTGCTGGCGCGCAGGAATTCCATCATCGCGGTGGGGTCGGATTTCAGCGGCGCAAGGGCGGCGGCGGCAATCGGTTCACCTATGACCACCCGCACCGGTTCATCCATGCGCGACTTGAACTCTTTCAACAGCAGCGCAAGGCGTAGGTTGGAGTGAACGCGCGACGCGATCTGAAACAGCCGCGAATTATGGCCTTCGAAATACACCGGAACCACGGTGGCGCCGGATTTCGCGATCATCTTGGCGGTGAAGTTGCGCCAGCTTGGGTCCATCGGGCGCGAAAACGGTTTGGCCGAGGTGGACACCGTGCCGCCCGGAAACACCCCGATGGCACCGCCATTGGCAAGGTAGTTCAGCGAGGTGGCGCGGGTTTCAAGGTTCAGCTTGATCGCTTCTTTGGTTTCATCAAAGGAAATCGGCAGCAAGATGCGGTTCAAGGCCTCGGCGCGGCGAAACACCGAATTCGCCAGAATGCGGAAATCCCCGCGGATGGCATCCAGCAGATGGCCCATCATCAGCCCGTCAAGAATGCCGTAGGGGTGGTTGGCGATCAGCACCAAGGGGCCGTTGGCAGGAATGTTGGCCAAGCTGCCGCCAACGATATCCAGCGACAGCCCATAGCGTTCAGGGATCACCTGCCAGAACGAGCGGCCCTTGGCGACCTCGACCTCGTAGCCAGCGGCGCGGGCGATCAGTTTGCGCCGACCGGTGACGTTTTCCAACGCCCGGATCAGAGCCCGCCCAGAGCGGGTGCGCGCAGAACTGGC
>JAHEDL010000630.1 GCA_024641255.1 Pseudorhodobacter sp. | reverse complement strand
GTATTCGCCATCGCCTGCACTGTCCGCGCGCAGCTCCTTGCGCCAGATCACGATGGGGCCGGTTTGTTCGGTTGCCTCGATCGGCATGGTCATCACGCCCGACGGAAATGCGGTGGACGACAAGCCATCCAGCGCGGGCCGCGCGCCCATCCCACCAGAATTGAACATCAAAATCTCGGCCCGCCGACCAGCCTGCCCTGCCACCGGGCGCACCGACATATGAATGTTCCACAACGCCGCGGCACCTTCGGCCAACACCTGCCCCGGCAACGCCTTGGCCAGCGCGCCCAAAACCAGATCCGGCACCATATGGCCGATAACATGGCGCACCGAAACCGGCGCCGGGCGCGGCGCATTCAAAATGTTTTCCGGCGAAGAAATCGTGAACGCCTCTAACGATGCCCAGTTGTTTGGAATATCCGGCGCCACTACGCATTTCAGCGCATACGACGCATAGGCCTTGGTGTAGATGATCGGCACGTTGATGCCCTTGGCACTGACAGGATCGGTGCCGGTAAAATCCACATTGATCAAGGTTTCGCCAATCTCGACCCGCGCGACCAACCGCACCGTGGCATCATAACCATCGGTATCCAGAACATTTTCCCATGCCCCGCGTGGCAGCGCCGCGATACGGTCAAGCGTTGCGCTACGCGTGCGCGTAAAAATGAACTCCCCAAGCGCATCAAGGCTCTCCAGCCCGATTTCGCCCATCATGTCGATAAGCCGACGGTGACCCACATCGTTGCACGCCGCCAGCGAATAGAAATCGCCGATCACCTGATTGGGCTCGCGCACATTGGCCCGCAGCATGGCAATCAACGTCGCATTCACCACACCACGCTCGGCGAATTTCATGATCGGAATTTGGATGCCTTCTTCATAGACCGACTTGCCGTCGGCCCCAAACCCACGCCCGCCCACATCAACCACATGGGCAGTGCAGGCGAAAAAGCCAACCAACTGATCGCCCTTGAACGACGGCGACACCATGGTGATGTCGTGCAGGTGCCCCGTGCCCTTCCAAGGATCATTGGTGACATAGGTATCACCGGGGAACATGTTATCGCGCCCGATTTCCGCCAGAAAATGCAGCACGGCTTCGGCCATGGTGTTCACATGGCCCGGCGTGCCAGTTACCGCCTGCGCCAACATCCGGCCTTCGGGATCAAAAACGCCTGCCGAAAGATCGCCCGCCTCGCGGACGCTGGTAGAAAAGGCGGTGCGCAGCAGCGTCATTGCCTGTTCTTCCACCACCGAAATCAGGCGGTTCCACATCACCTGCATACGAATTTCAAAGGTTGCATCGGTCATTTTGCGGCCCCTTTGCGGATCAACAGCAACGACCCATCGCTTTGCATCACCGCATCAAACGGCGAGGTCACGACGGTCGAGGTTTCACGTTCGACAATCACGGCAGGGCCTTCAACACGCTGCCCATTGCTTAGGCTTGGGCGTTCGACAATCGCGGTGTCCATCATCTTGCCCTGCGCCGGATCAAAAACCGCGCGCCGGGTTTGCGCGACAACAGCCGTATCGCCCGTGCTGATCCAGTGGCGGGCGGGCGCGACACGTTCGTCCTGCGCTTTGACCGAAACGGTAACAATCTCAATTTCCAGCCCGTCCAAGCCATCAATGGCGCGGCCAAAAAACCGGGCATAGGCGGCGCGAAAATCTGCCTTCAGCTTGGCGGCATCCTCAGCAGTGAAGCTGCGGTCGGGCAGCGGCACCGGAATTTCCCAGCCCTGCCCCCGATAGCGCATGAAGGCAGTGATTTCGCGCAGCACCCGGCCCTCGCTGCCAGCGCGCACGAAACCTTCTGCGGTGGCCTTAAGGCCCGCCAGAAGCGCATTGAACGCAGCGGCATCAAACGTCGACAACCCGATCATGTTCGACGCCAGCGCCTCATACCCAAACGGCGCTTTCAAAAAGCCGATGGCCGAACCCACCCCCGCCCCCGGCGGGATCAGGCATTGGTCTATTCCCAGCTTTTCGCAAAGTCGCGCGGCGTGCAGCGGTGCCGCCCCACCGAACGCGATCATGATGTTATCTGAGATGTTCT
>JAHEDL010000629.1 GCA_024641255.1 Pseudorhodobacter sp. | reverse complement strand
TCACCGCTTTCGTGCTGGGCGGCCACGGCGACACCATGGTGCCGCTGACCCGGTATTCCACCGTTGGCGGCATCCCGCTGCCGGATCTGGTCGCGATGGGCTGGACCACGCAAGAAAAGCTGGACGGTATCGTGCAGCGCACCCGTGACGGTGGCGCCGAAATCGTTGGCCTGCTGAAAACCGGCTCGGCCTTCTACGCGCCGGCCACCAGCGCCATCGAAATGGCCGAAGCCTACCTGAAAGACCAAAAGCGCGTGCTGCCTTGCGCGGCTTATGTTGACGGCGCGCTTGGCCTGAACGGCATGTATGTCGGCGTTCCCACTGTGCTGGGCGCGGGCGGCGTCGAGCGTGTCATCGACATCAAGATGAACGCCGACGAACAAGCCATGTTCCAAAAATCGGTTGATGCTGTGCAGGGTCTCGTGGCCGCCTGCAAAGCCATCGACCCGTCGCTGGCGTAACGCCACCGCAACTACCAAAGAAAATGCGCGCAGTCCGCTGCGCGCATTTTTCATTTCTGCGCCAAATTCTTAGCCAACATAACGCCCCGCCGCATCGACCAGTATCTGCCCGTCTGCCGCAACCAGCATTCCCGGCGGCAACAACTCCAACACCCGCTCCAACGGTCGGCACAGCCGCACGCCCCTGGCCGAACACACGATCGGCCGCTGCACCAAAATCGGATGCGCCACCATCGCCGCCAACAGCGCCTCGTCGGGCAGCGTGGGGTCGGTCAAACCCAGCACCTCGGTCACCGATTCAGAAACCCGTAGCGCCTCTCGCACCGTCACACCTGCCGCCGCAAACAACCCCAAACACCTGCCCCCGCGTCCAGCCTTCGGCAAGATAGTCCACCACCTCCACCTCAGCCCCCGCCGCCCGCAACAGCGCCAACACCCTGCGCGAGGTGCTGCAAGCCTCATTGTGGTAAATCACCATCCGCATCGCAGATCCCTTCGCTCATCCCGCATGCTGCAGCCAAAGTTGCCTCGTATAAGCTGGCCAAGCGCATCGCCCCCCGCAATATCCCGCAACGCCACCCTCTGCCACCTCATCTCCCCGGCCCATTCACATTGGCCCAAATATCCCACGGGGGGCGCGATTGGCCTGTGGCCAATCGCGGGGGGTGTGAAACCCCCATCCCCGCCCGAAATACTCGAAAACCTTAACAATTCCCTAAAATCACCACCCCAACCACTTGATATAAAACACATAAATTTGGTCCCGCGTTGGGACCGCCGCAACCAGCTTGACTCTCGCCCTCCCCTCCCGCCAACTCGCCCAAAAGCCAGAGGCCGCCATGACCGCATTTTTGTCCGAACTTGAAACCCGCCTGACCCGCTACGCCGCCATCGACAGCCAAAGCGACGACAACAGCACCAGCGCGCCCTCCAGCGCCATCCAGTTCACCCTGCTGCGCCTGCTCGCCCACGAACTCAGCGAAATCGGCGCTACGGATGTGCAGCTCACCGATTACGGCACCGTGCTCGCCACCCTGCCCGCCACCGCCCCCGGCCCCACCATCGGCTTTCTCGCCCATGTCGACACCGCCCCGCAATTCAACGCCACCGGCGTCAAACCCCGGGTGATCCGCGGCTACAACGGCGGCGCGATCAGCTTTCCCGACGCCCCCGATCTGCAGCTGACGCCCGAAGAATTCCCCTACCTTGCCAGCAAACAAGGCCACGACCTGATCACCGCCTCCGGCCTCACCCTGCTTGGTGCCGATGACAAGGCCGGCGTCGCCGTCATCATGACCGCCGCCCGCCACCTCTTGGCGCATCCCGAAATCCCGCACGGCCCGATCCGCATCGCCTTCACCCCCGACGAAGAAATCGGTCGCGGCGTCAACCCGCGCCTGCCCGCCGATCTTGCCTGCGATTTCGCCTACACCTTCGACGGCGGCGCGGTGGGAGAGATTGAATACGAAAGCTTTTCCGCCGACGGCGCAGTGGTGACGATCACCGGCGTGTCAATCCACCCCGGCCTTGCCAAGGGCAAGCTGGTGAACGCGCTGACCCTTGCCGCAAAACTGATCACCACGCTGCCTGCCAACCAGACCCC
>JAHEDL010000625.1 GCA_024641255.1 Pseudorhodobacter sp. | reverse complement strand
CATGCATCCCCACGGCTTCGTAGCACATGTTAAGCCCTGCAAGCCCTGCAAGCGCGTTGGTGATGCCCTGCTCCCACCCGGCCTGCATGTCAGGCAGTTTGCTGTCCGAAATGCCGCTGGCCGCGCCGCCGGGCAGATCATAGAAACGGTGCATCTGGGCGCAGCCCGCGGTCAGCAGCGCCTGTTCGGCAGAACCGCCAGACATCGCCCCGGTGCGCAGGTCCGACACAAATGGCCAAGTGCCAAAGATGCAAGGCGCGCCTTTCTTGATGGCGTTGGCATAGACCACGCCCGCAAGGCACTCTGCCACCGCCTGCACAATGGTCAGCGCGATCGGTGCCGGAGAAGTTGCCCCCGCCTGCCCCGCCGACAACAACAGCATCGGCATGCCGCGCCGGATGCAATCCTCCATGGTAATGCAGGATTCTTCAGCGAATTTCATCGGCGGTACGACGAAGCAGTTCGAGTTCGACACGAATGGCCGTTCCAGCCATTTCTCTTCGCCCCCCGCCACGGTGTAGATCATGTCAAAACAATCAGCGACATGGCTCGGGTCGGAAAACGATGTACCGACATGCTTCGCGGTGCCCGAAAGGCAACCGTATAGCGTGTTCAGGTCCATGTCCTTGTTGTCGACCACATCGCGGCACACCATGGTGCGTTGGTAGAAGTGAATGTTATCAAGGTTATCGACCAAGCGCGCCGCGTCATACAGATCTTGCGCGGTGGAATCGCGATAGTCCAGCGTTATGGGGTCAACGATATGCACCGCAGCGCCCGCAGTGCCGTAATGCACGTTTGACCCTGAAAGATGCAGATCATGCTTGGGGTCGCGCGCATGCAGGGTGATGTTGCGCGCGGCCACCGCCAACATGTCTTCGACCAAGGCGCGCGGAAACCGCAGGCGGCCATCGTCACCCTGAATGGCGCCAGCCGCTGTCATGATCTCGACACCCGATTTCGGTGCTTGCGACAGGCCAATCTGTTCCAAGGCTTGCAATGCGGCTTCATGAATCTGCGCAATGCCCGCATCGGTCAGGGGTTTGTATTGCCCCCCGGCCATGCCACCGCGCACCGGCCGCACATCATCGGCCAAGGGCGCCGCCCGCAGCGCCACCCGAGCCGTCCGCCCCCCTGAACGACGCGCACGCGCCGGTTCACAAGTCTCACCCATATCGCTCATCTCATGCCCCTTCATCTTGGCATAAATATCCTCGGGTGGGTTCGGGAGGGCAGACAGCCCTCCCGACGCTTGTTACGCGCGCACCCGTTCCGATTTCGGATCATACATCGCCGCAAGGCTGGCCACGGCCGCGTGCCGCACCCCCGCCACTTCGATTTCATAGTGACTGCCCAAAATCTCGGCGTCACTTTGCCCCTTGCAAGGCACATAGCCCAAACCAATCGCCCCCCCAAGGAAATGGCCATAATTTCCCGACGTGACCGGCCCAACGATTGCCCCGTCGCGCACAAGGGCTTCGTTGTGGAACAACAGCGGCTCTGGGTTGGTCAGGCGAAACTGCACCAGTTTGCGGTCAAGACCTGCCTCGGCTTTGCGCAGCACCGCATCGCGGCCGATATAGTCGGGCTTTTTCCGCGACACCGCAAAGCCTAATCCTGCCTCCAGCACATGGTCTTCGTCGGTGATGTCATGGCCAAAGTGGCGATAGGCCTTTTCGATCCGGCAACTGTCAAGCGTGTGCAACCCGCAAAGCTTCAAACCAAGGTCCGCGCCCGCTTCCTCCAATGCTTCGAACACATGCGCGGTTTGATCGGACGAGACATAAAGTTCCCACCCCAGTTCGCCCACATAGGTCACGCGATGCGCCCGTGCAGCCCCCATGCCGATTTCGATATTACGCATGGTTCCAAACGGATGCGCAGCATTGCTAAAGTCGTTCGGGCTGACCTTTTGCATCAGGTCGCGCGCCTTTGGCCCCATCACGCAGAGCACAGACTCTGCCGCAGTCACATCGGTGATCACCGCAAAGGCGTCTTCGACATGGCGGCGCAGCCATGCCAGATCACGCTGCAGCGTCGCACCGGGCACCACAGCCAGATAGGCAGTTTCC
>JAHEDL010000622.1 GCA_024641255.1 Pseudorhodobacter sp. | reverse complement strand
GTTGGACCTGACCTTCTTGCGCACCATTCCCGGCAGCATTGGCGGCGCGGTTCGGATGAATGCGGGCTGCTACGGGTCCTATGTGGCGGATCATTTGCTTTCGGTGCGCTGCGTGACGCGAACTGGCGCGGTGGTAGAACTGCCTGCCGCAGAGTTGCATCTGGCATATCGGCAAAGCCGCCTGCCTGACGGGTGGGTGGTGGTTGCGGCCACGTTTCGGGCCAAGGCCGGTGATCCGGCGGCGCTAGAGGCGCGGATGCTGGATCAAATTGCCAAGCGCGATGCAAGCCAACCGACCAAGGATCGGTCGGCCGGATCAACTTTCCGCAATCCCGTTGGCCATTCCAGCACCGGCCGCGCCGACGACAGCCATGAATTGAAGGCCTGGAAAGTGATTGATGACGCCGGGATGCGGGGCGCAAAGATTGGCGGCGCGCAGATGAGCCCGATGCATTCGAACTTTCTGATCAACGCCGGAGGGGCGACTGCCGCCGATCTGGAAGATTTAGGCGAGGAAGTACGAAAAAGGGTTTTCCAACACAGCGGGATCACGCTAGAGTGGGAAATCATGCGGGTCGGCGTAAGGTCTGCATAAATAACAATATCACGGGCCGAAAAAGGTCTGGATGAGGCAGTAAATGGCGGGCGGTTCGAGCAGAGCAGCCTCCAAAGTAGCGGTGTTGATGGGTGGGCCTTCCGCAGAGCGGGAAGTCTCACTGGTCTCTGGGCGCGCATGCGCCGCAGCGTTGCGGGAGGCAGGATTCACGGTTGTCGAGGTCGATTGCGGCCCCGATCTGCCGGTACGCTTGGCCGAAATTCAACCGGATGTCTGTTTCAACGCCTTGCATGGTCGCTGGGGCGAGGATGGCTGCGTTCAGGGCATTCTGGAATGGTTGCGGATTCCGTATACCCATTCGGGCGTTCTGGCGTCGGCTTTGGCGATGGACAAGGCCAAGGCGAAAGAGGTTTACGCCGCTGCTGGTCTGCCGATTGTGCAAAGCGTTCTGGCGCGGCGCGACGATGTGGCAAAGGCGCATATTTTGCCGCCGCCCTATGTGGTGAAGCCCAACAATGAAGGGTCTTCAGTGGGCGTCTATATCGTCCGCGAGGGGGCCAATGCGCCCCGTTTGGCCGAAACCATGCCCGAAACGGTGATGGTGGAAACCTATGCGCCGGGGCGCGAGATGACCTGCACGGTGATGGGAGATCGCGCGCTGTGCGTGACTGACATTATCACCGACGGCTGGTATGACTTTGACGCCAAATACAAAACCGGCGGGTCGCGGCATGTTTTGCCGGCGGTGCTGCCGGCCGAGATTACCCAAGCCTGTCTGGATTATGCCTTGCGCGCCCACCGTGCGTTGGGGTGCCGGGGTGTAAGCCGGACCGATTTTCGCTGGGACGAGGCGCGCGGGTTGGACGGGTTGATCTTGTTGGAAACCAACACGCAGCCCGGCATGACGCCAACCTCGCTTGCGCCCGAGCAGGCGGCATATTGCGGGATTTCGTTCCCTGATCTTTGCGCTTGGATGGTGGAGGACGCGTCATGCAATCGCTAGGTCGTCCGGTCGCGGGCCGTCAGGTGCCACGCCACGCCCATGTGCGGCGCGACCCGGCACCGACGCGGTGGCAATACCGCATGCAGCGGCTTTGGCTGACGCCGGTGTTTCGCGTGCTGTTTCGGGTTGGCTTGCCGGTTGCAGTTGTTGGGTTGCTGTCGCTGGCGGTTTTGCACAGCGATGTGCGGCGCGCGGCCATTGTGCAAAGCTTTGTCGATTTGCGCACAAAATTCGAACAGCGCCCCGAGTTTCGGGTCAGCTTGTTGTCAATCGAAGGCGCGTCGCGCGATCTGTCCGACGCGGTGCGCGCCAAGCTGGCGTTGAAGCTGCCGCAATCGTCGTTTGATCTGGATATGGATGTGCTGCGGGCAAAGGCAGAGTCGCTGGACGCCGTTGCTTCGGCAGAGCTGCGCGTGCGGTCGGGCGGCGTGTTGCAAGTGGTGCTGAAAGAGCGTGATCCTGCGGTGGTGTGGCGCACCGACGCTGGCCTGCAACTGCTGGATGCGACTGGGCAT
>JAHEDL010000618.1:231-2079 GCA_024641255.1 Pseudorhodobacter sp. | reverse complement strand
GGGCGGTGAAAAGGTAATGGCGCGGCTGGCGGGGATACCGGCGGTGATGGCGGTGCATTCCACCAATGGCAAATGGGATCTGATCGCCGAACTGGCCACCCAGACCCTGCTTGATCTCGACGAAGTCATCCACCGCATCCGCAACATCGACGGTGTGATGACCTCGGAAACCAATCTGTTGCTGTCCACCCGCAAGGCGGGCCGCAAGTAACCCGCCGCTAGGCACCCGAAAACCGCGCCGGACGCTTTGCCAAAAACGCGGCGACACCTTCGCGAAAATCGGCACTGGCGCCGCATTGGCCTTGCAACTGCGCCTCTAACGCCAATTGCTGTGGCAAATCATTGCGCCAAGATGCGCGCAACGCCGCCTTCACGCCACGATAGGCCAAGGCAGGCCCCGCAGCCAAAGCCGCCGCGCGCGCACGCCAATGGGCCGAAAATTCCAAATCCGGCACGGCCTCATAAATCATGCCCCAGTCCGCCGCCTGCCGTGCGCTGATCTTATCGGCAAACAGCATCGCCCCCATCGCCCGCGCCATGCCGATCTGGCGCGGTAACCAATACGACCCGCCCGCATCCGGCACCAAGCCAATCCGCGTGAAAGCCTGAATGAAACTCGCGCTGTCAGCGGCAATCACCACATCCGCCGCCAGCGCCAAATTCGCGCCAGCCCCAGCTGCCACCCCGTTCACCGCCGCAATCACCGGCACCGGGCAGTCCGAAATCGCCATCAGCAGCGGCACATATTCCGCGTTCAACACCGCTTCCAGATCAAGCCGGTCCAGATCGCCCGCATCCTGCAAATCCTGCCCCGAACAAAACGCCCGCCCCGCGCCGGTCAACACCAGCACCCGCGCCTCTTGCCCGGCCTGCAGTACCGCCTCTAATAATTCCGCCCGCATCTGCGACGACAGCGCATTCATCACCTCGGGCCGGTTCAGCGTGATCACCGCCACCCCGCCTGCAAGCTCATAACCGATCGTCGAAAAGCTCATCCCGCCCCATCCTCTTGGCAAAAATATCCTCGGGGGTCCGGGGGCAGACAGCCCCCGGCGCACGCCACACGCGCCAGGCTAACGCCCGTGCGGCCCGCGCCAAGCGAAACCTCGCGTCACTTTTGCAGCAGATCGGCCAACCGCGCCTTGTCTTCGTCCGAAAGTGCTGCCGCCTCTGGTGCCACCGCCCGCCTGCGCAGCGCGGCAAAGGCAATGCCTGCCCCGGCCAGCAACATCGCCGGCCCCGCCAACCACAAGATCAGGCTCGACCCGCTGGCACGCGGCTTGAACAGCACAAATTCGCCATAGCGCGCCACCACATAGTCCACCACTTGCGTATCGCTATCGCCCGCCACCAAACGCTCGCGCACCGCCAGCCGCAAATCCCGGCTGATCGGCGCGTTGGAATCGTCGATGGTTTCGCCCTGACACACCGGGCAGCGCAGGTTTTCCGAAATCGCCCGCGCCCGCGCCTCTAGCGCCGGGTCGGCCAACATCTCGCTGGGCTGCACCGCAAGGGCAGGGGCCGCAATCAGCATCAAAGCCAAGATCAATGCCCGCATCGGTTTACTCCGCCGCCACGGCAAGCGGCTTGCGCGCGCCTGCAGCCGCACGGAACCGTCGATCCGACAGGCTTAGAATACCGCCCAACGCCATCAGCAACGACCCCGCCCAAATCCAATCGGCAAACGGTTTGATATAGCTGCGCACCGCATAGCCGCCGCCATCTTGTGCATCGCCAATCACCAGATACAGATCCTCGAACACGCCCTGACGGATCGCGGCTTCGGTCGTCGGCATCGCCTGCACCGGATAGAACCGCTTTTCAGGATGCAGCACCGTCACTTCCGCA
>JAHEDL010000618.1:0-221 GCA_024641255.1 Pseudorhodobacter sp. | reverse complement strand
CGCCCTGACACACCGGGCAGCGCAGGTTTTCCGAAATCGCCCGCGCCCGCGCCTCTAGGGCCGGGTCGGCCAACATCTCGCCGGGCTGCACCGCAAGGGCAGGGGCCGCAATCAGCATCAAAGCCAAGATCAATGCCCGCATCGGCTTACTCCGCCGCCACGGCAAGCGGCTTGCGCGCGCCTGCAGCCGCACGGAACCGTCGATCCGACAGGCTTAGAAT
>JAHEDL010000616.1 GCA_024641255.1 Pseudorhodobacter sp. | reverse complement strand
GGTTGTTTCAGGCGCTTGCAGCCAGACGCGGTTGCGCGGCGTCTGGACCCGGATCGCGCAGCACATAGCCACGCCCCCAAACGGTTTCGATATAGTTCGACCCGCCAGTGGCTTCGGCCAATTTCTTGCGCAGCTTGCAGATAAACACGTCGATGATCTTGAGTTCGGGTTCATCCATGCCGCCGTAAAGATGGTTCAGGAACATCTCTTTGGTCAGCGTGGTGCCTTTGCGCAAGGAAAGCAGTTCCAGCATCTGGTATTCCTTGCCAGTCAGATGCACCGCAGCCCCTTCGACATCCACTGTTTTGGCATCAAGATTGACGTTGACGCGCCCGGTCTTGATCGTCGACTGGCTGTGGCCCTTCGACCTGCGGATGATCGCATGGATCCGCGCCACCAATTCTTCGCGATGAAAGGGCTTGGTCAGATAGTCATCAGCCCCAAACCCAAAGCCTTTGATCTTGTTTTCGGTATCGTCCGACCCGGTAAGAATCAGAATCGGCGTTTCGATTCGCGCCAAGCGCAGCTGACGCAACACTTCGTGCCCCGACATGTCCGGCAGATTAAGATCCAGAAGAATCAAATCGTAATCATAAAGTTTCGCCAAATCGATGCCATCTTCACCCATATCGGTGCAGTAAACATTCAAATTTGCATGGGTCAGCATCAATTCGATGCTGCGCGACGTGGTGGGATCATCTTCTACCAACAAGATTCGCATTCTTCAGGCTCCGTCCTGGATACTCGTTCATTAACTACTTACGCGGCCAATGGTTAACTGACGGTTACTTTGGCGGAATGAAATGCAAAAACAACCTATAGTTGCCGATATTTTTGAATCGTGGTCACCCGCAGCGCTTTTTCACCATGCGTTTCAATCGCCTGCCGCCACAACGCGAACTCTTCTGGCGACAAAGCATAACGCTCCAACGCTTCTGGTTCGGAAATAAGGCCGTAAACCACGGCCTTCACCACCACCGCCTTGCGGCTGGCGACCCAACGCCGGGTGTCAGCGGGTGGAAGATCTGCGCGCGAGATCATGCTGCCATCGGGCAGCGTAACCTGTCGCGGGCCATCAACTTTCTTAAGATACATCTGCGGTCCCTCGTTCATAATTCGAGAGATTGGCGGAACGCACTTAAGCAACGGTAAAGCCGGGTCTTGAGAATAGGCAGCATTTTCCTATATTCTGACGTAACGCGCATGACGCCCAACTTCCCCGGAAAACCAAATGTTTGATCAGCCTCTGAATTCGCTTGGATTTGCCAAGCCGCCTGCCGAAACCCGTGTAGTGGTGGCAATGTCGGGGGGGGTCGACAGTTCTGTCGTGGCCGCACAACTCGCCGAAGAGGGCTATGATGTGGTCGGCGTCACGCTGCAGCTTTATGATCATGGCGCGGCGTTGGCCAAGAAGGGGGCCTGCTGTGCGGGCCGTGATATTCACGATGCGGCGCGGGTGGCCGAAACCATGGGGTTTCCGCACTATGTGCTGGATTATGAAAACACCTTCCGCGAGGCGGTGATCGAAGAATTCGCCGACGCCTATCTGGCTGGGGCGACGCCGGTGCCCTGCATCCGCTGCAATGAACGGGTGAAGTTCAAGGATCTGCTGGCCACGGCAAAGGACCTGAACTCCGATTGCATGGCGACGGGGCATTATATTCAGCGCAAGGTTGGCACGGGGGCAGAGTTGCACATGGCAACCGACCCGAACCGCGACCAAAGCTATTTCCTGTTTTCCACCACGCCCGAGCAGTTGGATTACCTGCGCTTCCCGTTGGGGCATCTGGCGAGCAAGGCGGAAACGCGGGCGCTGGCGGCGAAATACGGGCTGGCGGTGGCGGATAAACCGGACAGTCAGGATATTTGTTTCGTCCCCAACGGCGACTATGCGGCGGTGATTGAAAAGCTGCGGCCGGGCGCTGCGGATCCGGGCGAGATCGTTGATCTGCAAGGCCGGGTGCTGGGGCAGCATCGCGGGGTGATTCATTACACGATCGGGCAGCGCAAGGGGCTGGGGATTGGCGGTTTGGGCGACCCGATCTATGTGGTGCGGCTGGATCCGGAAACCCGGCGGGTG
>JAHEDL010000613.1 GCA_024641255.1 Pseudorhodobacter sp. | reverse complement strand
ATCCAGCAAGCCGTCGATGACGCGGGCGGCCAGATCATCGGGGCGCACCGCGCTTAGGCTGCCGCCATAGCGGCCAATCGGGGTGCGGCGCGCGGCGCAAAGGTAAACTTGGGTCATTCTGTGTCCAGTGCCGGGGCAGGAAGGTAACGGGTTTTCAAATGTGCAGGGGCTGCGGATTCCAAAGCGGCCAGCAGCGCAAGGATGCGCGCCTTGCCATGGTGCGCCAAGGCTTCGAACGGGCCGCGCGGAAAGTTCATGCCCAGTTTCATTGCCGTATCAATGCCTTCGGGCGTGGTACCGCCTTCGGACAGCAGCCAAGCCGCTTCGTTGATCAAGGTGGCCTCTATCCGTTCGGTCAGGGTGGCGGCATCGGCAGGGGCAGCTGCGGGCTTGGCCGGAAACACAAAGCCGATCCCGGTTTTGCGCCCCAGATGGCCGCTGGCAACCTGCGCCTTCAGCGCGTCGAACGGGTGATAGCGCGGATGGTGGCCCATGGCCTCAAACATGCCGGAGGTCGCGGCAAGATTGATGTCGGCCCCGATCAGGTCGATCAGGCTGAACGGACCAAGCCGATAGCCAGCGGCCTGTAGGGCGGCGTCAACCTCGGCAGCACTGCGGCCTTCTTCCAGCAGCGCAAACGCCTCGCCATAGAACGGGCGGGCGCAGCGGTTGACGATGAAACCGGGGCGATCAGGGCATTGGATCACGGTCTTGCCCGCCGCTTCGGTCAGGCTGCGGGCGGTGGCAAGGGCAGCTTCCGATGTGCCCGCATGTGGCGCAAGTTCAACCAGTTTCATCGCGGTAGGCGGGTTGAAGAAATGCAGCGCAAGGATCCGGTCAGGGTGCTGCGCGGTGGCGGCGATGGTGGCCACCGGAATTGAAGAGGTGTTGGTGGCCAGCAGCGTCGTCGGCGGCACAATCGCCTCTAGCTGGGTGAACAGGTCTTGTTTGGCCCAAGGCTTTTCAACGATGGCTTC
Source organism: Pseudorhodobacter sp. (assembly GCA_024641255.1). Taxonomy (GTDB): domain Bacteria; phylum Pseudomonadota; class Alphaproteobacteria; order Rhodobacterales; family Rhodobacteraceae; genus Cypionkella. The sequence goes on along the minus strand of JAHEDL010000613.1, from coordinate 1,104 downwards.
GATGATCAGGGCGCAGGGGGCGAAGGCGGTAAGGCTTTCGACCACGCGCAGGTTGGTCAGCGTGGCGTCGCGCGCATCGGCCGTCAGTTTGCCTGCCGCCACACGGGCGGCTAATGCCTCGGCCATGCGGGCGCGGGCGCTGTCGCGCGCCGGGGCAAAGGCATCAGTTGCAATCACCGAACACCCCGCCGCAGCGTAGGTTTGGGCAATGCCAAGGCCCATGGTGCCAAGGCCGACGACTCCGATAATGGGCTGCATCAGGTGCCTTTGAAGTTGGGTTTGCGTTTTTCGCGGAAGGCGCGGATGCCTTCGGTTTTGTCAGCGGAATCTTGCAACGCCTCAAAGCCTTGCCGTTCCAACGTGAAGGCAAGGGAGGCTTCGCTGCCGGCCACCAGAGCCGCCTTGGCGGCTTGTAATGCCAGCGGCGCGCGGGTGGCGATCTTGGCGGTCAACGCCTCTGCCTCTGGCAGCGCATCGGCGGTTGCCAGATAGGCCGATAGGCCCCAGTCATGCGCGGTGGCTGCGTCGATGATTTCGCCGGTCAGCACCAGACGGCTGGCACGGGCGCGGCCAATCAGCGCCATCAGCCGTTGGCTGCCGCCCGCGCCGGGGATCAGGCCAAGGTTGGTTTCGGGCAGGCCAAGTTTGGCCGTTTGCCCCAAAACAATCAGATCGGCCATCAGCGCCAGTTCAAGCCCGCCGCCCAAAGCAAAGCCGTCAACCGCCGCGATCAGCGGTTTGGCAAAGCTGCGGATCGTCGCCCAATAGCCCTTGCGCGGATCGACGGCGGCGTCGGCGGTGGTCTTGGTTTCGATTTCGGAAATGTCGGCGCCAGCGGCAAAGTTGCCCATCGCGCCGCACAGCAGCACGGCGCGGCAACCGGGGTCGGCGGCAAGGCGCGTCAGCACATCTGCCAGCGCCGCCAAGGTGGCAGTGTTCAGCGCGTTGCGCACATCGGGGCGGTTCAGGGTGATCTTCACCCATAGCCCCTGCGGTTCGATCAGCAGGTTTTCCATAGCTGCACTCTGCACCCCTGCGACAAAATTTCAAGATAGAAATTTCAAGCTTGAAATTGTTTTGCGGTGGTGCAACTCTGCCGTCAAC
>JAHEDL010000612.1 GCA_024641255.1 Pseudorhodobacter sp. | reverse complement strand
GGCGAACGAGACTGGCGCCAAGAGGCAGAGGCGCTGATTGCCGCCCTGCCACAACAAATCAGCCCTGTGGTGTTTGTAACCAATGAAGTGGGCATGGGAATTGTGCCCGAAAATGCACTGGCGCGCGCGTTTCGCGATGCCGCCGGAACGCTCAACCAATGGGTCGCGGCGGCGGCGGATGAAGTGATCCTTGCCGTGTCGGGCCTGCCTTTGAAGGTGAAATGACGATGAAACTGACTGCCCTTGCCGATGTTGCTGGCCTTGCCAAAACCTTGCCGCAAGCCGACCAGGCCGCCTTGGAGGCCGCACGCGCCCGCCAGAACAGCCTGACCAAGCCGCCGGGGTCGCTGGGCCGGTTGGAAGATCTGGCTTGTTTCATGGCATCGTGGCGGGGCGTTGACCGCCCGACGATTTCGCGCGCGCAAGCCGTTGTTTTCGCAGGCAACCACGGCATTTGCGCGCAAGGCGTCAACCCCTATCCGCAGGCGGTAACGGCACAGATGGTGCTGAACTTCCAGCACGGTGGCGCGGCGATCAACCAACTGTGCCGTGCCAATGGGGCCGACCTGTCCGTGATCGCGCTTGAGCTGGATCGCCCGACGGCAGACTTCACCGAAGGCCCCGCAATGACCGAAGCCGAAACGCTTGCGGCAATGCAGGAAGGTGCTGCAGCGGTCGACCTGACGGCGGATGTGCTGATTTTGGGCGAAATGGGCATCGGCAATTCGACGATTGCAGCGGCGATGGCAGCGGCACTCTTCGGTGGCGAGGTGGCGGCTTGGGTTGGCGCGGGCACCGGTTCGGATTCGGACGGCATGAAGCGCAAGATTGCCGCGATTGAAAAGGGTCTTGCCCGGCACACAGATCTGGACGCAATGGGCGTTCTGGCGGCCTTGGGTGGGCGTGAACAAGCGGCGATTTGTGGCGCAGTGCTGGCCGCGCGGGCTGCGCGGATTCCGGTTATTCTGGATGGGTTTATCTGCACTGCGGCAGCCTCGGCGCTTTATTCTGCCGACAAGGCGCTGTTGGATCACTGCCTTGTCGGCCACTGTTCGGCTGAACCGGGGCATCGCAAGCTTTTGGCGGCATTGGACAAACGCGCAGTGCTGGAATTTGACATGCGGCTTGGCGAAGGTTCGGGCGCGGCGCTGGCCTTGGGGATCTTGCGCGCGGCGCTGGAATGTCACAACGGCATGGCAACCTTCGGCGAAGCCGGGGTTTCAGAGGCGTGAGCCCGCTGCGCGCCCGTCTGGCCGAACTTCAGCTTGCGGTAATGCTGCTGACAAGGCTGCCTGCGGGCCATTTGCGCGAAGCGCCGTCTATTGGCGCTTCGGCTTGGGCGTTTCCGCTGGTGGGCGCATTGGTGGGCGGAGTTACCGCCACCGTGCTGCTGGCAGCACTTGCGCTGGGGATCACACCGGGGATGGCAGCCGGGTTGGCCATGGCGGCGAGTATCGTTGCCACCGGTGGCTTGCACGAAGACGGGTTGGCTGATGTTGCTGACGGCTTCGGCGGCGGGCGCGACCGGGCGCGCAAGCTAGAGATCATGAAAGACAGCCGGATCGGCAGCTATGGCGGTCTGGCACTGATTTTAGGGCTTGGCTTGCGCTGGCAGGGGCTGGCGGTGCTGGCACATGACCCAAAACTGGCGGCTTTAGCCTTGATTGCACTGGCAGTTTCCAGCCGTGCCGCCCTGCCCTTGGCGCTGCTGTGGATGCCTGCGGCGCGGGCCGATGGCATGGGTAAAGCGGCCGTAGGCACCACAGCATTGCGTGCATTGGTGGCCTTGGCGATTGCGGTCGCGGCACTGGCCTTCGCCTTCGGCAGTGCCGCGTTGCCAATCATCGCGGCACAAACAGTGTTGCAGTTGGCGCTGGTGATCGTGGCGCTGCGGCAGATCGGCGGGCAAACCGGCGACGTGTTGGGCGCGATGCAACAAGTCGCGGAAATCGCGGGTTGGCTTGTGCTGTCGTCGCGCCTTTAAGCCCTACAAAACTATGGGGGCCGGCAATGCCGACCCCCATAGGAATTTCGCCTAAATGACGGAAATTGCGCTTAAAGCTGCGGCCGTTTTTGCAGCAAC
>JAHEDL010000611.1 GCA_024641255.1 Pseudorhodobacter sp. | reverse complement strand
TGCGTGAAACACTGACCGCCGTCGCCAACGGCCACCCCGCGTCGCGCATCGACGACCTCATGCCCTGGGCCTTCCAAAAACCGTCAATCTAAAAGCCCGACGGGGTTCACGCACCGCTTACGTTTCTAAAGACACGCTGGACGTTCATCGGCTAGCGGACGGATCACATTGCCAGATTCCAAATAGCACAACGGGTCATACCAAATTGCTCAAATGGATTGAGGCGCGATCAACGGCACTTGTGGTATTTCAAGCAACGGCTGCGTATCACCGACAGCTTGGACAACGACTTTCTGCCAAGGCAATGCCTTTTATAAAAGTGAACCCGAAGCAGGTGCGCCGGTTTACGCAAGCCAGCGGCAAGTTGGCAAAGACTGACCGCGTTGACAGCGAAATGCTGGCAAAAATGGGTGTCGCATTGCAGTTGAAGCCCAAACCAGTTCAGGCAGAAAACCTATATGATTTAAGGGAGTTGCTTTCTGCACGCCGCGCCTTGATCAAGGATCGAACCGCTGCCAAAACCCGAAGAGCAACCAGCACCGTCGATTTGATTAAGGCGCAGCTCGACAAGCGGCTGCGCCTTATAGAAGCCGACATCGAAAAGATTGACGCGCAGATGTTGGAACTGGTCCGCAAAGATCAGAACATGGCAAAACGGATGGAGCACTTGATCAGCATTCCAGGGATCGGCACAAATACGGCGCTCATGATGCTGATCGATTTGCCCGAGATCGGCAGCCTGACCAATAAACAAGTCGGCAGCCTTGCGGGACTTGCGCCGATGTCGCAAAGTTCGGGGAAATGGCAAGGCAAGGCACGGATTATGGGGGGGCGCCCCAACTTGCGCCATGCGATATTTATGCCCGCGCTTGTCGCTATACGGTTCAATTTGGATATGAAAGAGAAATACGCAGCCCTGATCGCCGCGGGTAAAGAGAAAAAGGTCGCTATCACCGCCGTCATGCGCAAGCTGCTCGTGCTGGCAAACGCCCTGCTCCGCGACAATAGAAAGTGGACCGAAAAATCAACTTGACCAAGACGGATACTCCTCGCGAAGTATGCGGTCCTCGCGCCGAAGCCGTTCGTTCTCGCGCAAACGCTCGGCATCTTGTGTAGGCGCCTTGGATTCCTCGGAAAAAGCCCGAACCCACTTGCCAAGGGGCGCATGCCCACCCCCAAATCAGACGCAACCTGACCCCGTGTCAGGCCACTGGTCAGCGCAATGCGAACCGCACCCCGCTTGAACTCGTCGCTGTGGAGCGATGCCATATCCGATCTCCTTGATGGCGAGTATCGCTCTCAAAACACAGGAACGAAACCGGTGCAGGTCCAGTTTTTACACCGCCTCGGCGGATAGTGGTGCATCGGCGTTAATGCAGGTCAATCGATTTTTTGGCCGCAAAGTCGCGTGTTTGTCATAGGCCTAGCTTATGCAGTGCAGCGGTTGCTGGGTTCATGAACTGCGTTGTGCCAGCAACCAGTCGCGCACATCGGTTGCGGCGCGCGACAGCGGGGCTTCGCGGGGCCAGATAACATGGAAATCCTTGCCGGTGGTCAAGGTTTGATCTGTCAATCTCACCAATACGCCTTTTGCGACAAGGGCTTCGATCAGGTGATGCCACCCCAAGGCGACGCCCTGACCTTCGATCACAGATTGAACGACAAGGACGTAATCATTGATCTGCAAGCCTTTGGGCACCTGACTGCCGGAAATACCAGCCGCGATGAACCAGTCACGCCAGGTGGACGCGGCGCGGAACGGTTCTTCTAGGTGGATCAGCTGATGTGACAGCAGATCTTGCGCGCTGTGCGGGGTGGGGGCGCGGTTTAGATAAGACGCGCCGCAGACCGGATAGATGACTTCGGCGGCCAGGGGTTCTGCCAGATATTGCGGCCAATCGCGCGGCACACCGCCCCGGATGCCCAGCGGGATACCTTCGCCCAACAAGTCCAGATCGCGGTCGGCGGTTTGAATGCGCAGTTCGATTTTGGGCAGGTCTTCGCGGAATTTCGCCATGCGAGGCACCATCCAGAACGCGGCGAACGCGGTGGAACAGGCCAGCGTCACATGGCTGCCGGTTGCA
>JAHEDL010000608.1 GCA_024641255.1 Pseudorhodobacter sp. | reverse complement strand
GCCCGCGACTGCGGCATGGACATCCATTACGAAGGCATCCGCCTGACCCCCGCCGAAATCGTCGCTGCTGCCGTCGATCAAGATGCGCATGTCATCGGCCTGTCGATCCTGTCGGGCAGCCACCTGCCGCTGATCCGCGAGGTGCTTGACCGCATGCGCGCCGCCGACCTGACGGTGCCGCTGGTGGTGGGCGGCATCATCCCCGAAGACGACGCCACCGCCCTGCGCGCGCTTGGGGTGGCCGCCGTCTACACGCCGAAGGATTTCGAACTGAACCGCATCATGCTTGATATCGTCGGGCTGGTAGACCGCAGCCCGCTGGCGGCCGAATGATCTGACGAAAACTCGTCAGGCTTTGTGCCACTTGCGCTAGATCAAATCAGCCGCCGGTTTGGCATGTCACACCGTCTTCAACGCAAATTGGAGGCGACGATGTTTGACCGGATCAAGGCTTTGATGCACCGCTGGCAAGACCTGAAAGAGGTTTCGCAACTTTCCGACCGTGATCTTGACGATCTGGGCATGACCCGGGGTCAGGTCGAAGCCTTCGTGCGGATGCCGCATGACGTGCCCGACCGGGTCCTGGCCATGGCGGAAATCTTTGGCCTGTCAGAAGATCAGGTCAAGGCCGATCACGCCGCCTACACCGATCTGCTTTACACCTGCGGCCAGTGCAAAGAACGCGGTGCCTGCCGCTTGGTGCTGGATCGTGGCGACCTGTCGCGTCCGTCGGATGCCGAATTCTGCCTGAACAAATCCACCTTCGAATCTCAGGCCGCCTGAACGCCGGGGGTTCCCTGCGCCCGCGCGCTGTCATAGCCTCCGCCCAAACAGGAGGTTTCGATGACATTTCATATTGGTGCCAAGCCCGGCGAAATTGCCGAAACCGTGCTTTTGCCGGGCGACCCCTATCGCGCCCGTTGGGCGGCGCAGAAGTTTCTTGAAAACCCGGTCTTGGTCAACGAAGTCCGTGGCATGCTGGGCTATACCGGAACATGGCGCGGCCACCGCGTCACCATACACGGGTCGGGCATGGGCATGCCGTCGCTGTCGATCTATGCCAATGAATTGATGAAGGATTACGGGGCGCAAACCCTGATCCGCATCGGCTCTGCGGGCGCGCTGCAGCATCACGTCAAGGTGCGCGATGTGGTGCTGGCGCAAACCGCCTCGACCGCCGGAAGCCCGTCGCGCACGATGTTTCGCGAATTGAACTTCGCCCCCTGCGCCGATTTCGGACTGCTTTCCGCTGCCCATACCGCCGCGCAGAAAATCGGTGTGCCAGTGCATGTCGGTGGCATCTATTCGTCCGACACCTTCTATGACGAACGCCCTGATCTTTCGCAGCAGTTGCAGCGCCACGGCACGCTCTGCGTCGAAATGGAGGCGGCCGAACTTTACATGCTCGCCGCCCGCTACCAACGCCGCGCGCTGGCTGTGCTGACGATTTCCGATCACATCCTGACAGAAGAGGCGCTTCCCGCCGATCAGCGCGAAACCAGCTTCGGCGCCATGGTCGAAGTGGCGCTTGAAGCCGCCTTCGCCTAACGTCCAAACGGAGAGTTTCATGCAAAACCGGCAACTTGGCCCGCACGGCCCGATGGTTTCGGCCATCGGCCTTGGCGCAATGTCGTTCGGCGGCATTTTTGGCGCCACCACCCGCGATGAAAGCTTCGCCTGCCTTGACGCCATGGTTAACGCGGGCATCAGCTTCATCGACACCGCCAACATCTACGGCATGGGCATCAGCGAAGATGTCATCGGCCAGTGGCTTACCAGTCGCCGCCCGCAGCACATCACCCTTGCCACCAAAGCCAGCTTTGTGCCCGGCCCGCCGCGCCGCATCGACAATTCCGAAGCCCATCTGCGGGCTGAACTGGAAGCCTCGCTGCGCCGCTTGGGCCGCGATCACGTCGATCTTTTCTACATCCACCGCCGCGAACATGATCGCCCGCTGCCCGAAGTGATCGGCACCCTGTCGCGGTTGATCGAAGAAGGCAAAATCGGCGGCTACGGCCTTTCGGAAATCGCGCCCTACACCCTGCGCGAGGCCCACGCCATCCACCCCTGCCGCGCCGTGCAAAAC
>JAHEDL010000604.1 GCA_024641255.1 Pseudorhodobacter sp. | reverse complement strand
CTTGCCCCCCAGGGCATTCGCGTCAACGCGCTTTGCCCGTCCGACATTGCAAGCCCGATGCTGCAAGCGCAGGCAGATCGCTATGGCGCGGGTGACCCTGCCGCTTATTTCGCCCAGCTTCTGGCGCATTACCCGCAAGCGCCCGCGCGCTTTCTAACCCCGGAAGAGGTCGCGCAGAACGTGGCGTTTCTGCTATCGCCCGCAGCCGCAGGCATCACCGGTGCCGCCCATATGCTCGATTTCGGCCTGACCGCCGGGTATTGACCCCAAAACAGCCAGAGGCCCCATGTCCCGCTCCCCCGCCTTTCGCGCCGCCCTCTGGATGAGCGGCTCTATCGCCTCGTTTTCGCTGATGGCGATTGCGGGCAAGCAGATCGGCCATCAACTCGACAGTTTCGAAATCATGACGGCGCGCTCGGCCATCGGCTTTTGCCTTGTGCTGCTGCTTGCCGCCGCAACCGGACGCTTGTCCGAGATCACCGCCGACCGCCTCGGCGGCCATCTTTTGCGCAACCTGATCCATTTCACCGGGCAAAACCTGTGGTTCTGGGCGCTGACGATGATCCCGCTGGCGCAACTGTTCGCGCTTGAATTCACCCAACCGATCTGGGTGATTTTGCTGTCACCGCTGCTTTTGGGCGAACATCTGACCCGCGTGCGCGCGCTGTCGGCGCTGCTCGGCTTTATCGGCGTGATTATCGTCGCCCGCCCCGATCTTGGCCATCTGGATCTGGGCCTGCTTGCCGCCGCAGGCAGCGCCCTTTTCTTCGCCGCCACCAACATCGCCACCAAAAAGCTGACCAAAGGCCAGTCGATCATCGCCATCCTGTTCTGGCTTACCCTGATGCAGTTCGGCTTTGGCCTTGCCGCCAGCCTTGCTGATGGGGTGATCCACCTGCCCACCTTGGCCAACCTGCCGTGGCTGGTTGTCATCGGCTTTTGCGGGCTGACGGCGCATTACGCCCTGACCTCGGCCCTGTCGTTGGCGCCCGCGTCCTACGTCATCCCGCTGGATTTCCTGCGCCTGCCGCTGATCGCCGTGGTCGGCGCTGTGCTTTACGCCGAACCGCTGGACCCGTTTGTTTTCGCAGGCGCTGCGGTGATTTTCTGCGGAATATGGCTGAATGTGCGCGCCGAAATCGGGCCAATGCGCAACACCAAAACCAGCAAACCCAGTGACGTGGCGTCATAGATTGACCGATTGGAAAATATCTTTCTAGCTTGCCACATTGCTATTTGGCGTTAACCCGCACTAAAGACGGCCAAGGCCAAATGGCACTTATCTAATGGGGAAGAGGACTATGAAATACATCATCTCGGCGGTCGGCGCCTTGGCACTGACCACCTCGCTGGCGCATGCCGGTGGCATTGAACGGTCAGGCAGCAACTATTCGGCACTGTTCGACAAGGGCCGCGTCATGACCTTGGGCTTTTCCAACGCCACACCGTCGATTTCGGGGATTCTTGGGCCGTATGCAACCGGCAACATGGCGGAATCCTTTTCGACCCTGTCGTTCAGCTACAAGGCCGATGTGAACGACAAACTGTCGTATGCCATCTTCATGAACACGCCGTTCGGTGCCGATGCGCATTACACCACCGGCGCCTACACCGGGCTAGAGGCGCATTGGCAAAGCAACCAACTCGCCGCCTTGCTGAAATACCAACTGACCGACCGCGCCTCGGTCTATGGCGGGCTGCGCTATGTCACTTCCTCGGCCAAAATCTACATTCCCGCGCAGATGCTGAACCCCATCGGCCCCTATACCGCCAGTGCCGCCAGCGACTCGCAGCTTGGCTATGTGGTCGGCGCTGCCTACGAAATCCCCGACATCGCCTTGCGCGTCGGCCTTACCTATGAATCGTCGATCACCCACAGCTTCGCCACAGAAGAAAGCTTTGCGGGCCTGAACGGCGGCACGACACTTCCCGGCAGCACCGATATCACCTTGCCGCAAAGCGTGGCACTTGATTTCCAAACCGGCGTCGCCAAAGACACACTGGTTTTCGGCTCTGTGCGCTGGACCGAATGGTCGCAATGGCACGTCGCCCCCAGCTACTATGAAGGCACTTTGCACAACGAGGTCACCGGCTTT
>JAHEDL010000602.1 GCA_024641255.1 Pseudorhodobacter sp. | reverse complement strand
AGCGACGCAGCCAGCATCACGCCCGGAATATCGTTGCCCGCAAACGACAGCGGCCGCTCGATCGCGCCGGTTGCCGTAACGATGCGGCCCGCACGAATGCGCCACAACCGCTGCTTCGGACGCCCGTCGCCGGGGGTGTGGTCTGCGATACGCTCATTGGCCAAGACATAGCCATGGTCGTAAACGCCCGCCCCCATGCAGCGCAGCTTCAGCGTCACATTTTCCATCTTCTCAAGGGTTTGCACAGCAGAGTTAATCCACTGATCCGCCGCCACACCGTCGATGATGTCGCCATCAATCGGCGCACGGCCACCCCAGTTCGGGGTCTGCTCCAGCAGCAAAACCCGCGCACCGGCAGCACCGGCCACCAAGGCTGCCTGCAAGCCAGCAATACCGCCGCCAACGATCAGCACGTCGCAGAAGGTATAGGCCTGCTCATAACGGTCAGCATCGCGGTCTTTCGGAGCTTTGCCCAAGCCAGCCGATTGCCGGATGATCGGTTCGAACACATGCTTCCACGCCGCGCGCGGATACATGAAGGTCTTGTAATAGAACCCGCCCGGCAAGAACCGCGCCAACGAGTTGTTGATCACGCCCACGTCGAACTCAAGGCTCGGCCAGTGGTTCTGCGATGCCGCTTCCAGCCCGCTGAACAATTCGGTCGTGGTCACGCGCTGGTTCGGTTCGAACCGCGACCCCACACCCAGGCCAACCAAGGCGTTCGGCTCTTCCGGGCCAGCCGCCACGATACCGCGCGGACGGTGATACTTGAACGACCGCCCCACCAACATCTGGTCATTGGCCAACAGGGCCGCTGCCAAAGTGTCGCCGGCAAAGCCGCGCATCTTCTTGCCGTTAAACGAAAATTCCTGCGAAGCAGAGCGGTCGATCAGGCGACCGCCACGGGAAAGCCGGGTGCTCATTTGTAACCCTTCCAGTCGGGCCGTTTGGCCTTGATCTTCGCCTGCAGATCCGCAGGCGGTTCCGAAGTTTGCGCCGGATAAGTGCCGAACACTTCCAACGTGGCGGTGTCGCGCGCGGCCAAGAACCACTTGCCACAGCCATAGACATGCCGCCACCGCTCAAAGTGAACCCCCTTGGGGTTCTTGCGCGCGAACATATAGTCCTCGAATTCCTCATCCGAGGAACCGGGGCCAAATCGTTTCAGATGCGCCTCATAACCGGGCGAAAGCTCGGTCTCTTCGGCCTTCACGCCACAATACGGGCATTCGAGGATCAGCATTTCGGCTTCCTTCCCATGTCAATTCCCAAGGCGAGGCAAACCCGCCGCATCAAACTCTGCCGCCAGATCACACTCCAGTCGGGCAGGGTCAAAGGCGCACAGATCGTCGCCCAATTCGTACACCGTCAAACCCACAGCATTCAGCGCCGCCACATACTGGGGTTTCTGGCTTTCGTTTCGGCCGTTACATTCCACCAGCATGCCGCGCAGCCCCAGGCTTTGCAGATCGGCCGAAGCCATCACCGCAAGCTCGTGACCTTCAACGTCAATCACGATGACATCGGCTTTGGTGATGCCCTGTTCGGCCAACACCGCATCCAGACGCCGCATCGGAACTTCCGTCGCCGTGACCATGCTGTCGTCATAATCCAGACCCAGCTTGCGACAGGCCAGTTTCACTTGCCGCACCACGCGCTTGGCATCAACCGAAGCCGACCCATGCACCCAGCGCGGAAACACGTCCATCCGGGCATTGTCCAGATGGTGCAGCGGCAACACGCCTTCGGCATCAGAAATGCCGATCTGCAACAACACAAACCCGTCCCGGCGCTTGTAACGCTTGTGCAGCTTGGCGAAATACGCCGGATGCGGTTCAATCAGCAAACCGCGCCAGCCGTCGCGCTTGGCGATGGAATAAACCGGATCGGCCATCCGCCCGTCATTCGCGCCAACCTGAACAACAAAAGCCGACCCACCCGCCGCCTGCCCCACCGCCGCCATAAAGCGGTCGCGGGCCATGCGGACCGGATTAACCACAGCGACTTCGCCTTCGTCGTCGACTTGCGTATCCATCACCACACCACACCAAACACTGCGCTACCAAACACTGCACCACGCGCCCAAACCAAGCCGTTC
>JAHEDL010000168.1 GCA_024641255.1 Pseudorhodobacter sp. | reverse complement strand
GGCAGCAGCGACATCACCGCGCCTACCCGCATGAAAACCATCAGCCCCTGCCACAGCATGTCTTGGCCGACACCGCTAAGGGCGGTGAGTTGGCTGATCAGATCATTCATGGCGGCACCACGCCAACCATGGCTGGCCGCGCCTCCATCCCGATTTCTTCGTAGGACAACACCGGGGCGGTCAGGCCTTTGGCGCCCAAAACCGTGCGCAAGAAACGGCGGCGCAGCGTTGATGTTACCAGCGCCGGATAGGCCCCCATTTCAGCGGCTTTGTTCAACCGATCTGCAATCGAGTTTGCCAGACGGCTGAATTGGTCGGGCGGCAAAGCGACATCACGCTGGCCACGCTCTCCCTCGATCTGAAAGGCGGTAAATGTCTTTTCCCAATCGGCGGCCAGTTGAATTAGCGGGATGGTGCCATCTTCGCGCTTCAACTCGGCCACCAGCTGGAAGCCCAGCCGTTGCCGAACATGTTCGCAAATCGCTTCTGGCGACCCCAAACTGCGCGCCTCTGCGATGGCTTCAAGGATCATCGGCAGGTTGCGAATGGACACCCGTTCTTCCAAAAGCAGACGCAGCACCGTCAGTAACAGATCGACCGGCACTTTATCTGGCACCAGTTCGTCCAGAAGCCGCCGGTTGGACTCTGCGCGCGCGGCATCGGACAGATTTACGAATTCATCCAACAGCTTGCGCAACCCACGCAACGACAAAAGACGGGCAAGATTGCCGCGAATAACCTCTAGCAGATGGGTGGCAAGCACCTCTGCGGGCGACACCACGGTTAACCCCGCCAAAGCGGCATCTTCCTGCAGATCGGGGCGAATCCAGCGCGCCGGGGCACCATAAACCGGCTCTTTTACATCCTGTCCCTCTGGCGCCACGACTCCGTCGGCCAGCAACACCAGAACACGGTCGGGAAACAGCCGGTCACGAACCCGTTCGACGCCTTGCATGCGAATCCGGTAGGTGCCCGGTGGCAGACCGGCCTCATCTGTCAGACGCATTTCGGGCAAAATCAGGCCAAACGCCGATGCGACATGGTTGCGCATATTGGTGATGCGCACATCAAGACCAGTGGCTGGATCAAGCACCATGCCCACAAGATTTGGCGCAAATTCAATATGAATTTCATCAAAATCAAGCACATCGCCCATCTGCTTGCGCTTTGGGGGCTCTGCCTCGACCTGCACTTCTGCCGGTGGCAAATGCTGCTGGCGATAGGCAGACCATGACGCCCAGCCCATCAAACCGCCGCCCGCAACAAAGGGAATAAAGGGCATGCCGGGAACAAGGCCGAAAAGTACCATCAGCACCGCCACAGTGCCAAGCGCCCCCGGATAGCGGCCGAGTTGCGCAAAAAACGACACGTCTGCCGCGCCTTTTGCCCCACCGCGCGACAGCAAAAGTGCCGCAGCAACGGAGATGATCACCGCCGGAATTTGGCTTACCAAGCCATCGCCCACTGTAAGGATCGAGTAGGTTTCAAATGCCTGGCCGATCGGCATACCGTGCATCACAGTGCCCATCACAAGACCCATCACAAGGTTAAGGCCGGTGATCAACAGACCAGCAACGGCGTCGCCTTTGACAAATTTCGACGCGCCATCCAGCGACCCAAAGAACGTCGTTTCCGCAAGTTCTACCTCGCGTCGACGCTTTGCTTCGGCATGGTCGATGGCTCCGGCGGCCATGTCGGCATCAATCGCAAGCTGCTTGCCGGGCATGCCATCAAGGGCAAAGCGGGCGCCAACTTCGGCCATGCGGCCGGCACCTTTGGTGATTACAACAAAGTTCACGATCAGCAAAACCGTGAAAATAACCAGTCCCAGCAATAGGTTGCCGCCCATGATAAATTCGGCAAAGCCTTCGATCACATGGCCCGCCGCAGCGGTTCCAGTGTGGCCCTGCCCGATGATCAGCTTGGTTGATGAAATGTTAAGCGACAGCCTGAGCATCAGCGAGGCCAACAGAATCGTTGGGAAGGCCGAAAAATCCAACGGTCGTTCGATGAAAAGTGTAACGGTCAGCATCAAGATCGCCAAGGCGAACGAAAGTGCAAGCCCAAGGTCCAGCACCCAAGCCGGCATCGGCAAGACCATCATCATGATCACCGCCATCAGGGCCAGCGCAAGCAAGATGGTGGGTTGGTAAAGGGATGCGAGGGTAAGTTTTGGCATCTTACGGCGTCGCCGCGAATAGGGGAATGCCGCCATCGGTCATTGGCACCAGCGAGGCGCCAGAGCCCTGCGCCCCGGCCCGCAGCAGCGGAAACTTGTTTTCCCGCGGCATCGCAACATCGGCCATCGCAAAGGTGGCATCGGGCATAGCCGGTGCGCCACCTTGGGCGCGCAATTCCGTAAGGGCCGCGTCCACCTTGACAAGATAAGCCTGCGCCAAATCGGGGGTGCGCGAATGATAGGCGGCCACGGCCTTGGCCCAACTGCCTTCGGACTGCAGCAGTTCTGTCAACATTTGGGCCGCGTAGCCCGCGTTGGTATCTGGGTCGAATGCGTCTTCAATCGAGCCGAAATTTTCGCCGTGCCAGTGCAGGTTTATCTGAAAACAGCCAACGTCAAAATTCTCGACACCCTGCGCCAACAAGTCGTTTGCATGATCAATGGCCTGTTGCTGATCATCAAACCAACTGCCCTGCCCCTCTTGATTTATCGCCCAAGGCCAGGGCGTTACGACACCAAGCTCTGACCGGCCGGTTTCTACCCGCGAAATTGCCATCAATATTTCAAGTGGGACATCGCTGTTTTGCGCAGCGCGGATGGCGGCTTGATCGCAGATCTGCCCATAAGCGACCGCACGCGCGGTGCCCTGCCCCCCGGCAGCTGCAACGGCTGCACAAATCAGCATGAGAAGATAAGGGCGCACAGACTTGGAAAGCATAGGTTTCACCAGGATTCGGACAAGCGTTCTGCTTGCTTCTGCTGCCAGACTACGTGCCTAATCTTTCCAAACCGTAACTATGGTTCGAAAATAGCCGCTCATGGCCCTGCAACGGTCGCCAAAAGTGCCGCGACTGCGGCGCGCGTGTTGGCGCTGTCATCCACCAATTGCTTGCCTTTTGCCAAAGGACCAGCAAGCGTGCCTTCAGCGGCTGGCAAATTTTCCGGCGTATTTTCAAGGACTGACGCCACCGATTTCCACGAATCATCACCGCGTTTGCTGATTTCGTCCCATGCCTCTGCATGACCCAAACTGCGCAATTCGGACGCCGAATCGCCCATGGTCGCAAAGACCCGCGCGGCGGCGGCTTCGTCGCCAAGTTGTTGCATTGCCGAGGCTTGCAAGGCCATAGCATCAGGCGTTTTCAACCCAGTCAGGATACGCAATGCACTGCGCCCATCATGGCGCTGCAAGTGAATGCGGGCCAAAAGATTGGGGTCGGCCTGACTTTCGTCTGGCAGCCACATCAGCGCGCTATCTGCCATGCCCAAATCAAGCAAACGCTTTGCCAGACGCGATCTTGTTGCGGCATCTGTCTGCGGTTTGGTCTGCTTGGGTAACGTCACGGCATAGGTCAACAAGGCATCATCGGTGCCAAGCAAGGATAAAATTCGCCACACATCCGGCTCAACCAGTGGTGCCTTCGGAATATCAGCAAGCGCACCACCAAAATCAGAGGCGGCCGCCTTGGCCAATACAAGGGCGCGAAGCGCCGAAGGCTCATCTTGCCCGCCGCTGCGTTCTTGCACGATCGCCTCTAGAGCGGTCACCATGTCGGGGGTGACCGGAAGGTTTTGCGCCGCGCGCGCTTCAACAATGCCAATAACGGCTGCTGGGGTGCCAGGCCCTGGGTCGTCGACCATATTTTGTAGCTGTGCTTCAGCGGTGGATGGCTGCCCTTCGGACATCGCAATTTCTGCGGCCAGCAGAGACGCGTCTGGCCCCGCATCGCCGGGCGCACGCAGAATCGCACTTTGCACCTTGGCCGCAAGCCCGGCTTCATCAATTGCCAAAAACTTATCAGCCAAAACCGGGCCGATTTGCCGCCGTAACGCAACGGGCAATGCCGAAAACGCCAAATAGGCGGCGTCGCCATTTATAGCATCACCTTTTGGCAGATTTGACATAGCCAAAATCGCCCACAGCGCCGCAGGAGTGTCACATGAGAGCTGCCCGTTGAAGGCAGAGTTTGGATCGGATTCGCCATCAACCAACTTTGCCAGACTTTCCCAAATAGCTTTGTCGGGCGATGCGGTTGGGAATGCTTGCATAAGCTGGCGCGCTTCGGCGCCAAAACCAATGTAAAGGTAAAGCTTAATCGCGCGTTCTAGCGCCGCAGGAACGGGTTTGTCGAACTCTCCAATAAGCCCGGCGGTGGCAGCCGCCAATTGTTCAGACACCGGGGTTTCATCGCCCCAAGTTGCCAAAGCAAGCGAGTCTGCCGGGATGCAGGCTTGGCCCTCGTCGTCCAACGGGGGCGATGCCGACGTCTCAGACCGCACGTCCAACCCCGGCATCTCTCCTAATGAGATACGGGCTGTGGGCAAATCGGCCCGATCCTGCTCTGGCTCTGTTTTGCCTTTTGGCGCAATTTCGGCCATGTCGACAACGCCCTGCGCCGCGCCACGGCTTAGCTGTTGCAGCAGCGTTTGTCGCAGATTTTGCAGGTCGGGTTCGCTGCTTGGCATCGGCGCCAAAGTGGCAGCAGACGATGATTGCGGTTGATTGCTAGATTTCACTGCCGCAACAGCAAGTTGCGTCCAATCATAGCCGGAGGCAGCAGGGCTTGGTGACGGCTTGGATGAGGTTTCGCCACTGATCGGAAGCTCAAAGGAAGATCCCTTTGGCGGCGGGCCATCGCGTAGGTCTATCACGATGATACCGGGACGAAATTCGAACGGAATTGCGTGGCAGGCGCAGGCGACACCCAACCGCAGTGCCTTTGTCGCCGGGTCGATCCAAATTCCAGCCAACCGGCTTTTGCCAATCAACTTGAACGCTTCAGTGAAGTCATAATCGGGGGTTTGCTTGGCAATGCGTAATTCATAGCCATCATCGGTGCGCCCAACCTGCCAGTCAATTGCGGCACCATACTCCATCACCAAGCGCGTGAATCCGTCATGCTCGCCCGACCGGACGAGGATAGGTGACGCTGACGCGCCCGTGGCGATTAGCACGAGCAGAGCGATGGCAAGGCGGATCATGCGGCCTCCTGCTTCAGAGCCCGCAGTGATTCTTCAACTGCTGCAAAGCTTGGCCGAACGTGGTGCGGCGTGTTTTGCCGACCAACCTCAATGCAGATATTCGGCGCATGGCGGTGTAGGTTTGCGACCAAAACCTCACGGACCAATTGGTAAAAATGCCCGTCATCTTCGACCACGGTTTTGACCCGCGCCGCGAACGGCCCCATGATTCCATAGGCCAGAAACACGCCCAAAAACGTGCCGACCAAGGCAGAGCCAATCATTTCCCCCAGAATTTCAGGTGGTTGGTCAAGCGACCCCATGGTCTTGATCACGCCCAACACCGCAGCCACAATTCCAAGCGCGGGCAGCGCATCTGCCATTGATTGCAGCGCGTGACTTGAGTGCAAAGCATGCGCCAACGCGGCTTCGACCCGTTTGTCCAAAACCTCTTCCACCTGATGCGGGTCATCGTAATTCATAGAAGCCGCGCGGAATGTATCGGCGATCAATTCCACCGCTTCATGGTCGTGCTGAATGCGGGGATATTTGCCGAAAATTGAAGACGCATCGGGGTTTTCAATATGCTCTTCCAGACCAACAGGATTGGCCCGGGCAATGCGGATCAGTTCGAACAGAAGGCACAGCAGATCGCGAAAATCTGCGGGCTTCCATTTGGGACCTTTGAAAACCTTACCGATATCTTTTGCGGTGTGCTTCACCGCTGCCAGATCGTTGGACACAAGAAATGACCCCACGGCGGCGCCGCCGATCATGATAAGTTCGAACGGCAATGCTTCAAGAATAGGGGCCATATGGCCGCCGTGGATGACAAAGCCACCAAACACCATCACCAAAATGACGACGATACCGACGATACCGAACATAAAGTAACCCCAACCAAATTCCTGTTCTGCACTGTCGCAGAGACGGGTTAAGAAAGACTGACGCTAGTTCTTTGGCGCCAGCGCATTGCGGCCAGCGACGAGAACCGAAATCGAATAGGCTTTCCCAGGGTCCATGCCTGTCAAAACTGCCGCCGCAGAACCGGCGTTCATTCGGGCCAGAAAACCTGCGGCAAATTCCGGGTCCATTTCGGTGAAAAGCTTTGTCGCGTCGGCCGGTTTCATCGCCTCGTAGACTGCGGTCAGGCGGGCCAAGTCAGCCTCGGCCGCGCCATCGGCGATTTGCAGCGTTTTCTTAAGCTCGGCCTCGGCCGCAGCAAGTTCGTCCAGACGCTTGTTGATTGCCTCGTTTGCCAAAGCGAGTGCGGCCGTGCGATCGTTTAACGCTGCTTCCCGCGCGACCAGACCGGCCTCACGGGTATTGAAGGCTTCGGCAAGGGCGGCAGGCGTTTCCGCGCAGGCTTGTGGTTCTGTAGGGCTGGGCTGGGCCGGCGAATTTGCCAAGGCCACGCCCAACCCCGACCCCACCCGCAACGCCCCCGAGGCGCTTAGGAACAACGTCAGAATAAGCAGCGCGCCTTGCCCGCCGCGTTTTCGTGGCTTTTTCATTCTGCCGCCTCCAGTTCAGCACGCGCGGCGCGGCGACGGACAAACCGCAGCCGGCGTTCCGGCTCTGTCGGCACAACTTCAACCGCAGAGGTTTTGCGCGCGGGCTCTGGCAGATCATGCATAGAGGCCACCATAAGCTCTAACCGCGATGCCACTTGCTCTGCCCGCAGCGTCAGCGCCGTTAGCCCATCGGCAGAGCCGCTTGCCGCCGTGCGCGCTTTTTCCAACGCCCGGGTCATATCGTCGAC
The DNA here is from genome assembly GCA_024641255.1 of Pseudorhodobacter sp. Taxonomy (GTDB): domain Bacteria; phylum Pseudomonadota; class Alphaproteobacteria; order Rhodobacterales; family Rhodobacteraceae; genus Cypionkella. Next base: position 3,886 of record JAHEDL010000168.1, on the reverse strand, counting down.
CTGCGCCGAAAGTACCGCAATCGCACCGCCCATCCCGGTTTCAAGCGTGGTAAATTTCTTCAGCCGCCCCGACAGCACATAGCAATAAATCGCTGCCCCGAAAGAGCCTGCCGCCATCAGAATATCTGCAATCAGGATCATAGCCGTCTCCGTCAGTTCAGAACAAATTCGGTCACCAGAAGATCGCGCACGCGACCTTCACCGGTGACAATCTGAATTCGGCGCAACAACTGGGCGCGCATCCGCACCAAGGCTGTCGGGTCGTCGAATTCTTTCATATCAAGCGCACGCAAATAGCCGTTCATCACGTCTGCGATGCGCGGCAGCAACAACGTCACGTCGGCACTATAGGTACCCGCCACCTCTAGCTGCGAGGTGAAGCGCAGGTGCCGCCCATCTTCGCCGTTGCCGACCGAGATGATCAGCGTTTCGACAGGAACAAAGGCAATATCGGGCAGCGCAGAGGGGGCTTCGCCTTCATGCGCCGACTCAGGCTCGGCACCGCCGCCCAGAATCAGCCCGGACCAGGTTGCGTAAAAACCGCCGCCGCCCAGCAGCAACGCCAACAAAAGCCCAATAAACAAAGGCTTTTTTGACTTCTTTTTGGGGTCCACATCTTGCGGTTGTTCAGCGTCGGCCACCTGGCTCTCCGTCTTTGCTTGCAGAACAAACATAGACCCATGGTCACTAACCGATTGTTAAGGCCGATCCGCCAAAGCTGACGTTATCGGGCAGAAGCCCATTACCGGAGACTGACCGTGCAGAACCTGATGCAAATTTGGCAAGGCCTAGATAATCGCAAACGCCTTGTCGTCATTGGCGCGACGGTTGCGATGTTTCTTGCCGTCATGGCGATGTCTCGCATCGCGGGCACACCGGGAATGTCTTTACTTTATGCAGGGTTAGACGAATCTGCTGCCGGAGAGGTGGTGGCCGCACTGGATCAACGCGGGGTCCCCTACGAAGTGCGCGGGGGCGCAATTTACGTCGATGACAGCCAGCGCGACACGCTGCGAATGACGCTGGCGGCCGAAGGTTTGCCGGCAAATTCTGGCACAGGATACGAACTTCTTGATTCGCTTTCTGGCTTTGGCACCACCGCGCAAATGTTCGACGCCGCCTATTGGCGCGCAAAAGAAGGTGAGTTGGCGCGAACGATTCTGTCGAATCCACAAATAAAAGCGGCGCGTGTGCATATTGCTCAGGCGCCATCACAGCCGTTCCAGCGGGATGTAAAACCCAGTGCTTCGGTGACGATTACCTCGGTCAGTGGTGCGCTGTCGGCGGTGCAGGCGCGGGCGCTGCGCCATCTGGTGGCTGCCTCGGTGCCCGGAATGACCCCGGATGAAGTTGCCGTTATTGATGCCGTGGCGGGCCTGATCGCTTCTGACAGCGATGAAGGCGCCCCTTCGGCCGCTGCCGACAGTCGCGCGGCAGAGATTAAGCAAAACGTCGAACGTCTGTTGGCGGCGCGCGTTGGCCCCGGCAATGCGGTGGTCGAAGTGGCGGTTGATGTCGTGACGGATGCCGAATCGATCACGCAGCGCACCTTTGATCCCCAAGGTCGGGTGGCGATTTCAACCGACAACACCACGACAACCGGCACCAACACGCAGGGTGGCAGCGATGTTACTGTGGCCTCTAACCTGCCAAACAACGGCGGGGCAGGTGGCAGCGCCGGTAAAAGCGAATCGTCTGATACGCGCGAACGGGTGAATTACGAAGTTTCCGAAACCAACCGGCAGGTGGTGAAGTCACCGGGCTCGGTGCGCAAGATTTCCCTTGCGGTGCTTGTCGATGGCGCGCCGGTGACGGCAGCCGACGGCACCGTCACCCAACAGCCGCGGCCCGAAGAAGAGCTTGCCGTGCTGCGCGAGTTGGTGACTTCGGCGGCGGGGTTGGACAGCACGCGAGGCGATGTCTTAACCCTGAAATCGCTGGTATTTGAACCGCTTCCGCAAGGCACGGACCCGACAGAAACCAGCCTGTTCAGCTTTGGCCCGATCAACCTGATGACGCTTATTCAAACCGGCGTCCTGGCCTTGGTTGCGCTGGTGCTGGGCCTGTTTGTTCTTCGCCCTATGCTGATGTCGGCGGGTGCCCGTCAAGCATTACCAGCGCCAGATCAGCTACCCTTGGGGCTGCCTGCTTTCGGCGGATTTGAAATGGCAAATGTTCTGAACGGCGAAATCGACGACGGCGAACTGCCACAGTTCCCGATGGTGTCTGACATTGCAAATAACGACGAAGAGTCTGCCGACCCGGTCGCGCGCCTGCGCAAATTGATCGAAGAGCGTCAGTCGGAATCTGTCGAAATTCTGCGAGGTTGGATGGAAGTTGAAGAGGAAAGCCGCTGATGGCGCTGAAACTTGAAGTCTTTGAAACCGACACATCGGGGCGCGATGGAACAACGATTGTTCTGGACACGATTCACCTGGAAGAAACCAAGCTTGCCTCTTACGACGCCGGATATGCTGCGGGCTGGGAAGATGCGGCAACGGCACAATCGGGCGACCAAACCCGCATTGCCGCCGAACTTGCAAATAACCTGCAAGGCCTTTCCTTCACCTTTCACGAGGCGCGGACGCATGTTTTGCACGCCCTGCAGCCGCTGCTGAACCAGATGGTCGGGCAGCTTTTGCCAGAGCTGGCGCGGGAAACGCTGGCGCCTGTGGTGCTAGATGTGCTGATGCCCTTGGCCGAAAAGCTGGCCGATGCGCCGGTGACATTGGTGCTTAACCCGGCCTCCCGCGCGGCGGTGGAAACGCTTTTGGAACAGGCCACAGGGCTACCGATCACCATTGTTGAAGAACCCAGCCTGAGCGAAGGCCAAGTCTACCTCAAGCTGGGCACCACCGAAACGCAGGTAAATCTTGATCGGGCGACGGCAGAAATAACAGCCGCAGTACGCGGATTTTTTGAACTTCCAGAAAGGGATAGCAATCATGGATGACATGCCCGAAGGCAACCCATTCGGCCAGGTGCCGATCGAGGTGACAATCTCAGTCGGCAAAGCGCGCCCGCTGGTGCGGGATCTTTTGCGGTTAACGCGCGACGCGGTGCTGGCGTTGGATCGCCGCGTTGACGACCCCGTAGAGCTTTATGTGGGCGACAGATTGATTGCCCGCGGCGAGTTGCAGGAGATGGATGGCGACAATACCGGACAATTGGCGGTTCGGCTGACCGAAGTGGCCAATCTACGGGGCGGGCTTTGAAACGCTTGGCGCTTGCGGGCGGGCTGTTGCTTATCATGGCGGCGCCCGCCTTGGCACAGGATGTTGCGATCAACTTTGGTGACAGCGGATCGCTATCGGCCAAGTCGGTGCACCTGCTGGTGATGATGACCGTGCTAAGCCTTGTTCCCGGCTTGGCGATCATGATCACCTGTTTTCCCTTCATCGTCACAGTTTTATCAATTCTGCGCCAAGCGATCGGCTTGCAGCAGGCGCCGCCGAACATGCTGATTGTCAGCCTTGCGTTGTTCCTGACCTGGTTCGTGATGGACCCGGTGTTCACCGAGGCATGGGTCAAAGGCGTACAGCCGCTGAACGCTGGCAGCATCGACATTCAGCAGGCAATCCCGCTGATCTTGGGTCCGTTTCGGGGGTTCATGGCGGCGCGGCTGGATGGCGATACGTTCACTGCGCTGCAAAACCTGCGGCCTGTTTCATCGCCCGTCGCCGCCGTGGATGCGCCCCTGTCGCTGCTGGTGCCGTCGTTCATTTTGTCAGAAATTCAGCGCGCCTTCGAAATCGGCTTTCTGGTGTTTCTGCCGTTCCTGATCATCGATCTGGTCGTCGCTGCTGTGCTGATGTCGATGGGTATGATGATGGTGCCGCCCGGGGTTGTGTCGCTGCCGTTCAAACTTGCCTTCTTCGTCGTTGCC
>JAHEDL010000592.1 GCA_024641255.1 Pseudorhodobacter sp. | reverse complement strand
AGCTTGCGCCGGGGCCTGCAGCGCAACCGACCCCGCTCATCGGCGCGAAATCCCCGCTCGGGTCCGTCGCTCCCCGCATCCCCACGCGCCTCGGCAAACACGACCGCAGGTTCCGAATGGCCCAGATGATGAAACCCCATGACAACAACGCCCGATGGCTCACAGAGCACTATGCTCCGCTCCATGTTGGAGACCGCCGTTTGTTATGCTGTTTTGCGGTTGGACCGCGTCAGATATCAATGTCGCGGCCGGGTCGGGAGCGATAGGTGGGCAGCGTCCAGCCGAAGGCCAGCGCACTGCCGCGAATGACGCTGGCCATCACAAAGCCAAGACTGGCCGAGGTGATCTGGTTCAGGCCGAGGGCCTGCGCCGTCACAAAGGCCAGTGCCCCGAGAAGCGCTGCTGTCACATACACATCGCGCCGCAGCAGGACCGAGGGTTCGTTGGCCAGCACATCGCGCAGAATGCCACCCAAAGTGCCGGTCAGCATGCCCATGACCACGGCGATGGTGGTCGATCCGGTCACGGTAAGCCCCTTGTCGGCCCCGATGACGCAATAGGCGGCCAAGCCGATGGCATCGAACCACAACAGCCAGCGATAGCGTGATTCCAGCAGATGCGCGGTGAAATAGATCACGACCGCCGTCGAGGCGCAGGCGAGGATATAGTCGGGCTGGGTGATCCAGAACACCGGCACGCCCAGAACCAGATCGCGCACCGTGCCGCCGCCAATGCCGGTGACTGCCGCAAGAAACAGGAACCCGATGATGTCGAGCTGCTTGCGCGATGCGGCCAGCGCCCCTGTTGCCGCAAAGAGCGATACACCAGCGTAGTCCAATGCCGTGATTGCGTTCACTTCCCCACCTTTCGCCTCTGCGCTTCCAATACCCTTCCTGCCATCAAATGCCGCAATCCACCACCGCCGATAGAGTGGACCGAAAAAGGCTGTGATCTCACCCGGCATTCGCCGCAGCTTTTGGCCTGCACGGTCTGATCGGCACCGGCGGTCTTGGCCGGTGGCGCGCGGGGGTGGTTAATTTTTTGCGAAGTTTTTGGGCTGGCCATCTTGGCTGCGCAGAAACGCCGCAGTTCGACCATTTTCCTGTTTCAACCATTGCAGACCGGCGCGTTTAGCTGCGCGATGCGCCGAAAGGTTGGTTTTTGGGTAAGGACTCGCTGCGTCGGTTGGCGCGTGCGGGGTGCGTTTTGGGGATTTGGCATGCCGATTGGATCGACGACCAGTTCTGTTGCGATGATCAACATTGCAATGACAGCCGCTGACGGGTCGGGGCGGCCGTGGCAAGACCCGGTGCAACTGATCCCGCTGGGAATGAACGGCAAGCCGGAACAATTCGTGGCCTCGATCAAGGCGGGGCTGCCGTTGGTGAACAACCTGCGGGTGCAGTTCAACGAATATTCCTTCAACCCCGATGGCAGCCTTAACCCGCAGATGGAGCGGTTTTTGGCCGCCGCTGCGGCAGCTGGGTATAAGCTGACAATGGTTTACGCCGGGGGCGATGCGCAAAATATCGGGCGCGGCACGGCGGCCTATCCGGCGCTGACCAATGCGCAGGCCTATACGGCGTTGCAACAGAATTTCACTGACGTTTCATCGGCTTGGACCAAGATGTTAACGTGGATGGATAAGCATGGATCGGTTGAGAACGCGGTCTATGGTTGGGAGGCGATGAACGAAGCTGCGGGCTATGCCCATGCGATCCGCGCCAATGGAGCCAGTGGCGGCTTGGATATGGCGGCCTTCGTGAAGCTTTATGCCGATCACGTTCTGGCGCTGTCCAAGACCATTGCGGCGCATGATGACAGCCGGATTTTGGTGGGCGGCTGGGGTTATAACGGCGATTTTCTGACCTTGGCATCGACCAAGATCGGCGCGGTTTCGGCGCTGGATTATCTGCGCGCGGGGGTGGGTGACCGGCTTGTCTGGTCGGCGCATCTGTATCCCGGTTGGATGGGCACCAGCACCGCCAAGACCGAAGCCGCGCTGACGGCGCGGCTGGATGCGATTTATGCGCCCTTGGCGGGTGATGATGTGTTGCTGACCGAAACCAACGCGCATGGCACGGTGGCTGACCCGACGCAGGCG
>JAHEDL010000586.1 GCA_024641255.1 Pseudorhodobacter sp. | reverse complement strand
GCAAAGCGGCCCGCGCCAAGGAAGCGGTGGCCTTCGGTGGTGTTGCCAGCCTCGATACCATCAACCGAAAGCGGCACAACATGCGCGCCAGCCTCATCCGACAGCAGGCACAAGATGGATTGCAGTGGACGCACCCAACGCAAGCTGCCCGTGCCCCAGCGCATCGACTTTGGCCAAGGGAAGCTGCGGATGGTGGTTTCCAACACTTCGGCAATGATGGCAGCCGCCGCGCGACCGGGCTTTTCGATGACCGCAAAATAGACCTGCGCCTTTTTGTCGTCGCGGATTTCCAATTGATCCTTGGTCAATCCGGTTGAGCGCAAGAACCCGTCAAGTGCTGCCGCAGGGGCATCGGTGCGCGGGCCTTTGCGTTCTTCGCGAACCGCGCGGCTTTCGGCGGAAAGCCCTTCGATCGACAAGACCAACCGCCGCGGCGTCGAAAACGCGCCTGCCGACGCATAGGTCAACCCGGCCTCGACCAAGCCGTTGGTCAGCAAAGATTTCAGATCCTCGCGGGCGCGGGCTTGCATCCGGGCCGGGATTTCTTCCGAGAAGAGTTCGATCAGCAAGTCAGCCATGATTATTGTTCCACACCGGGGGCAAGCTGGTGCCAGGCATAGGCCCGGCCATCAGGGAAAACCGCAACAACGCGGTCGACTTCGGGGGCGATATTGGCTTGCGACAGGAAGGCAATCGCCTCGCCTTTTTCCAACGCATCGCCAATTTTCGCGGCATCAAAACAGCCAAACCAAGACGGGCCGTTCAACGGCACAGCGCCCTCGTAAACCTTGTAGGTTTCGGTCAGCATCGCTTGGCTCATCGGCGTGTGGAAGCAGGCGCGAAACCGCAAGGGCGAGCTATCGGCGTCAACGCCTTCGACACCATCCACCAGAATCGGTTCGGGCTGACCGCTTTCCAGCAGGGTCAGCTTGATCTCGGCCCCCGGCTGAAACACCGCATCCTTGTAAAAGGCGTATTCCTGCACCCAATACATCGCGATGCCGGCAATAGCGGCGACGATCACGATGAAGCCCCCGACGACCTTGCCATTCACAGGTCCGCCCCCGCTTCGGTCAAACGGAACGCATCGGCGCATTTCTTCGCCAGTGCGCGCACGCGACCGATATAAGCCTGCCGTTCGGTCACCGAAATGACGCCACGCGCGTCAAGCAGGTTGAACAGGTGGCTGGCCTTGATGGTCTGGTCATAGGCGGGGTGCGCCATGATGATCTTCTTGCCCGATTTCGGGTCTTCTGGCGGGAAATCCAGCAGCCGTTGGCATTCGGCCTCGGCATCTTCGAAATGCCGCAAAAGCTGCGCGGTGTCGGCACCGTCAAAATTGTGACGGCTGTATTCTTCTTCGGTCTGCCGGAAGATATCGCCATAGCTCAGCGCGATTGGCGCATCGGGGTCGTTGAACGGCATGTCCATGACGTGATCAACACCCAGCACATACATCGCAAGGCGTTCCAGACCATAGGTAAGCTCGCCCGAGACCGGCTTGCAATCATGACCGCCGACCTGTTGGAAATAGGTGAACTGGCTGACTTCCATGCCATCGCACCAGACTTCCCAGCCCAGCCCCCAAGCGCCAAGCGTCGGGCTTTCCCAGTCATCCTCGACAAAGCGGATGTCATGCAGGCCCATATCAATGCCGATCGCCTGCAAGCTGCCAAGATACAGCTCTTGCAGGTTAGACGGGCTTGGCTTGATGATCACCTGATATTGGTAATAGTGCTGCAGCCGGTTCGGGTTTTCACCATAGCGCCCGTCGGTCGGGCGGCGCGACGGCTGCACATAGGCCGCAGCCCAGGGTTTGCTGCCCAACGACCGCAGAGTGGTCGCCGGGTGGAAGGTGCCCGCCCCCACTTCCATATCATAGGGCTGCAACACCGCGCAGCCTTGTGTGGCCCAGTAGTTTTGCAGCCGCAGGATGATTTCCTGAAAGCTTCTTGGCGCGCGGGTGGCATCCATTGTTGCGATCATCTTGGGCAGACCTCTTGAAATGCAGCCTTTCCATAGGCAAGACGCAGCCAAGGGTCAATGCAGGCATTCGGTCTGATGCGCTTTGCCCGTGCATCCGCCGCGCGCTCTGCTAGGTTTA
>JAHEDL010000584.1 GCA_024641255.1 Pseudorhodobacter sp. | reverse complement strand
TTATAGCAGGTCTGGGTCAGCAGATCGTCTGACAGCCGGGTCTGCCAAAAGAAGTTGCCGGCGAACCGCGCCACTTCGCCGCCTGCATCAACCCAAGCCTCAAGGTGGTCGCGCATTTCCCATGTCCAGTATTCGTCATGGCCGACGATCAGCACCCGATCATAGCCTTGCAGCGCCTCAGCACCGCGCTGCAAGTCGTGCTGGGTGGCGTAATCAAGCGCGATGCCCTGCGCTTCGCACCATAGCGCAAATGGCCGTTCAAAAGCCGCCCAGCCGGAAGAGGCGTATTTCTTGGAAATACCCTTGGCGCGGGCATAATCCATATGCGGGTAGCGCGGTTTGCTAAGCAGGGGCGACGCATGTGGAATGCGCGGCGCGTCATCGGGCCAGCGCACAAAGCCCTTCGCCCAAGGCCGCAGCAGCGAGACGTTTGGCGCGAAATCGCCCTGCGCCGGGCCGGTCAGCCCCTGATAATGGTTCGACCCGCCCCAGTCGTTATAGGCGCACCAGGTTCCGGTTGCGAGCAGCATCAGGATTTTAGCGGCGGGCTTTGCCGCCCTGACCACGAACATGCCTTGCGAGCAATTGCCGGGCACCGTCACCGTCACGATATAGACGCCGCTTTGCCAATCGGCGGGGATGGTCAGCGCGAAAACCTCGGGCCAGTTGCAGCCGGTTTCAGAACAGTCGAACGGCGTTTCGGCAAAGCGAGTGGCGATCTGGGTATCCACCACCACCTGCGGCACCAGCCCATCGCGGGCGATCTGCAGATGCGCGCGGGGCGCCGAGGCCATTGCATGCAGCGCCAAACGTGCGCCGGGCAGATATGACAAGGCGTCGCTGTACACCCAGACCTGCGGGCGGTCGGCATTGTTTGTAGCAACTTCATAGTAGTTCCCGGTGACGGCGTCGCCATCATCGGTGGGGCCTGCGATGAAGAAATCCTTCAGCATCAAAGCATCCTTTGCGCCACATCAAGCATGCGGTTGGAAAAGCCCCATTCATTGTCATACCAGCCAAACACCCGCAGCATGCCGCCCTTGGTGACGCGGGTTTCGGGCAAGGCCATCACGATGCTTTCGGGCCGCGCCCGCAGATCGGTTGACACCAAGGCCTTTTCGGTGGCGCCAATCACCCCGCCCGCAGCCGCCAAAACGGCATTCACCGCCACCGCCGTGGTCGGCCGTTCGGTCATTACTGCCAGATCCACCGCCGACACACTCGCCGTCGGCACCCGCACCGCAGAGCCTTCGATGCGGCCGGCGATTTGCGGCAAAACCTGATCCAGCAAGCGCTGCGCCGAGGTCGTCGTCGGCACCATCGACAAGGCCGCCGCACGCGAGCGGGCAAAGTCGGCGGCGGGCGCGTCCACCGTGGGCTGGCTGCCGGTATAGCAGTGAATGGTGGTCATCGAGCCGGTAACGACACCCCAGTTTTCGTGGATCAGCCGCGCCAAAGGTGCCAGCGCGTTGGTGGTGCAAGAGGCGTTTGACACGATCTGCTGGCCGCGCAGCGCATCATCGTTGGCGCCCAGAACCACGGTCAGATCGGCGGCTTTGGATGGGCCGGAAATCAGCACCCGCCGCGCGCCGCCGCGCAAGCCACGGGTTGCCATTTCGCGGGCATCGGCGCGGCCGGTACATTCCAGCACCACATCGACGCCCTTCAGATCAAGGCCGGAGATATCGGCGGTGCGGTGCAGCGGAATGCGCTGCCCGTCGATCACTAAAGCGGCGCCGTCCAAGACAACGCCGCCTTTCCACGGCCCGAATACAGAATCGAACTCAAAGAGATAGGCGCACATTTCGGCAGCGGCGATGTCGTTTATGCCAACGATCTGGGCACCGGGGGCCGCGCCCTGCAAGGCCGCACGCAATACAGACCGACCAATCCGACCAAACCCGTTGATAAACAGCTTCATGGCGCCCCCCTTGCTTTGCGCCAGACAGAGCACGGGTTGGGGTGCCGATCAATGGGCGGCTTGGCGTTTGATCAAAAAATCCCCTGCGCTGTCTTTTGGGAACGCGTGCGGGATGTGATGTTGCTGCCTCCGGCGGGGATATTTGGGCCAAGAGGATGAACCGCGCGGCGCTATGAATTGCTCTT
>JAHEDL010000574.1 GCA_024641255.1 Pseudorhodobacter sp. | reverse complement strand
CTGCTGATTGCGGCGCGCGGCGAGTTGGACGAAACCAAGCGCAAGGCGATGTATTCGGAAATGGCCAACATTCTGCGCGACACCGGCGGTCTGATCTGCCCGATGTTCAACGACTTTGTCGAAGCGCGTCGCGAAGAAGTTGGCGGCTGGACGCCCAATGGCAATGGCGAGGTGATGGATGGTCGCGGCCTTGTCAAATGCTGGCTGAACGCCTGAGCAGGAACGGATGCATCCTGTCATAACCCTTGTGGTCCAGCGCATTGCGCTGGGCCTGATTTTGCTTCTGGCAGTTTCGGCGCTGATCTTTTTCGGGGTCGAAGCGCTGCCGGGTGATACGGCGCAGGCGATGCTGGGCCAATCGGCCACGCCCGAAGCGCTGGCAAACCTGCGCGAAAAGATGGGGCTGAACGACCCTGTGGTCTGGCGCTATTTGCATTGGCTTTACGGCTTTGTGACCGGTGATCTGGGCACGTCGATGACCAATGGCGAAGATATTGCCAAGTCGGTCGGGCAGCGGCTGGGCAACACCATTTTCCTTGCGTTCTGGGCGGCGGTCATCTCGGTGCCGCTGGCGATCACGCTGGGGCTGGTGGCGGCGCGCTATAACGGGCGCTGGCCCGACAAGCTGATTTCGGGTGTCACGCTGGCGACGATTTCGCTGCCGGAATTCGTGGCGGGCTATATCGTTTTGTATTTTCTGGCGGTGAAGTGGCAACTGTTTCCCGCCATGTCGATGGTGTTCCCCGGCATGGGCGTGTTTGAGCGGTTGCAGGCGATCATTCTGCCGGTGATCGTGCTGGTGATGGTGGTCTTGGCGCATATGATGCGGATGACGCGCGCCGCGATTTTGAACGTGATGCAATCGGCCTATATCGAAACCGCCGAGTTGAAGGGGCTTTCGCCGATCACGGTGATCTGGCGGCATGCTTTCCCCAACGCCATCGCGCCGGTGGTCAATGTGGTGATGTTGAACCTTGCTTATCTGGTGGTCGGCGTTGTCGTGGTCGAAGTGGTGTTTGTTTACCCCGGCATGGGGCAGTTTCTGGTCGATCATGTGACCAAGCGCGACCTGCCGGTGGTGCAGGCCTGCGGCATGATCTTTGCCGCCGTTTACATCGGGCTGAACATCCTTGCCGATGTGGTGTCCATTCTTGCCAACCCAAGACTGAGGCACCCGAAATGAGGCGCATTCCGCTTTCCGCGCTTGTTGGTCTGATCCTGACCGGCGGGTTTTTCTTTGTCGCGATCTTTGCGCAACTGATCGCGCCCTATAAAATGGATGAACTGGTTGGCGGCGTCTGGGACCCGATTTCGGCGGCGCATTGGCTGGGCACCGACAGTATCGGCCGTGATCTGCTGACGCGGATGATCTATGGCGCGCAGGTGACGATTTTCGTCGCCACCTGTTCCACCATTCTGTCTTTTGTCACGGGTTCGGTGCTTGGCTTTCTGGCGGCTACGGCTGGCGGTTGGCTGGACCAGGCGCTGTCGCGTTTTGTCGATCTGGTGATGGCGATCCCGACGCTGATCCTGTCTTTGGTGATCCTGACGGCGGTGGATGTGACCACGTTGAACCTGATCCTTGTGATGGGGTTTCTGGATGCAACACGGGTGTTCCGGCTAAGCCGGGCGGTGGCGGTTGACATCACGGTGATGGATTATGTCGAGGCGGCGCGGTTGCGCGGCGAGCGGCAGGGCTGGATTATCTTTTCCGAAATCCTGCCCAACGCCCTGTCGCCGCTGGTGGCGGAACTGGGGCTGCGGTTCATCTTTGCGGTGCTGTTCATCTCGACGCTGTCGTTCCTTGGCCTTGGCGTGCAACCGCCGCTGGCGGATTGGGGCGGGCTGGTAAAGGAAAACTCGGCCGGGCTGGTTTACGGCATCCCGGCGGCCTTGGCCCCGGCGATGGCGATTGCAGCGCTGGCGATCTCGGTCAACTTGGTGGCGGATTGGGTGTTGTCACGCACCACCAGCCTGAAAGGGGGCCGTGGTGCCTAACGTTCTGGAAATCAAGGGCCTGCGGATCGAAGCCACGTCTTACCCGCCGGGCGAACCGCCGCGCGATGTGGTGCTGGTGGATGATGTGTCGGTGGCAGTGCAGCAAGGCC
>JAHEDL010000552.1 GCA_024641255.1 Pseudorhodobacter sp. | reverse complement strand
ACCTGAACTACAAGAACCCCCACCTTTACCCCTATATGGAATTCCAGCGCTTCAAGCATCACCCGATGGTGGCTGAACTGCTGAAAGGCGGTAAACGCGTCGCTTACGGCGCGCGCGCCATTTCCGAAGGCGGCTGGCAGTCGATTCCGAAGATGGTGGCACCGGGCGTGGCGCTGCTGGGCTGCTCGGCGGGCCTCGTGAACGTGCCCCGCATCAAGGGCAACCACAACGCCATGCTGTCGGGCATTGCGGCGGCCGAAGCGGCGGCTGCGGCAATTGCTGCGGGCCGCGCCAGCGATGCACTGACCGCCTACGAAGCCGATGTGCGGTCGGGCGCGATTGCGAAAGACCTGAAGAAGGTGCGCAACGTCAAACCGCTGTGGTCGAAATACGGTCTGGTCGCCTCGCTGTTCCTTGGCGGTGCCGATATGTGGGCCAACACCTTTGGCCTGACCATTCTTGGCACGCTGAAGCACGGCAAGAACGACGCGGAATCCACCGGCCTTGCGAAAGACCACAAGCCGATTGATTACCCCAAGCCCGATGGCGTGATTTCGTTTGACCGTCTGACCAACGTGGCGTTTTCGGCCACCAACCATGACGAAAATCAGCCCGCGCACCTGAAACTGAAAGATCCGTCGATTCCAATCCGGGTGAACCTGCCGCAATTTGCCGAACCGGCACAGCGGTATTGCCCGGCAGGCGTTTACGAAGTGATCGCCGAAGAAGGCAAAGAGCCGCGCTTCCAGATCAACTTCCAGAACTGCGTGCATTGCAAGACCTGCGACATCAAAGACCCGTCGCAAAATATCACCTGGACCACGCCGCAAGGCGGTGGTGGCCCGAACTACCCCAACATGTGATCTGACATTCCCCGTCAGATGGGCAAAGATACGCGGGCCGGGGGCGGTAAACCCTCGGCCCGCATTGCTTCCCGGCGAAGGCGCCACTAACCTTGCTGCACTGCCCTACAGGAGCCGACTGGATGCCCTTCCGCCTGCCTTCCCGCAAACAGCTGTTGCTGGCCTCGGCTTTTGCAGTTCTTCCTTTCGGCGCCATGGCGGAAAGCGGCTCGGGGGCCTATCTGGCCGCCGCTGTTGCTGCGGCCGAATCGGACTATGCCGCTGCGGCCGATTGGTATGGCCGCGCGCTGGCAAGCGACCCAAGCAACCCCGCCCTGCTGGAAGGCGCCGTTTTGGCCCAGATCGCCATCGGGCAAATGGACCAAGCCGCCCAGACCGCCAAGGCGCTGGCCGCCACCGGGGCAAAAAGCCAAACCGCCACCGTCGCGCTGATTGCAGAAGCCGCCAAGCGCAACGATTTTGACGCCATTCTGAGGCAATCCGCGAATGGCAGCTCTGCCGGGGCGGTGCTGGATGATCTGGTGAAGGCTTGGGCCAAGCTGGGTCTTGGCCATATGTCAGAAGCCACCGAAGCCTTTGACAAAATGGCAAAAACCAACGGGCTAGAGGCGTTTGGCCTTTATAACAAAGCTTTGGCCCTTGCCTCTGCGGGTGATTTCGAAGGCGCTGATGCCATTCTGTCGGGCCGGCAAGCCGGGGGGCTGTCGATCAACCGGCGCGGGCTAATTGCGCATGTGCAAATTCTAAGCCAGCTTGAACACAACACCGACGCCATCGCGCTTTTGGATCACAGCTTTGCCCCCGGCAGCGATGTGGAAATCGACGATCTGCGCCGCCGTCTGGCTGCGGGCGAATCGATTCCCTTCGACATCGTCCGCAATGCCACCGACGGCATTGCCGAGGTGTTTTTCACCATGGCCACCGCCGTCAACGGTCAGGCGAACGCCTCTTACACCCTGATGCACGCCCGCGCCGCCGCGTGGTTGCGCCCCGATAACACCGAAGCGCAATTGCTGACCGCAGGCTTGCTGGAACAACAAAAACAGCACGACCTTGCAACCGAAGTTTATGCACAAATCGCCGCCACCGACCCGGCCTTCCACATTGCCGAAATCGGTCGCGCCAACGCCACCTTTGCGGCAGGCCACAAGGAAGCGGCGCTTGAAATCTTGCAAGGTTTGGCGCGCAGCCACGGCAATATTCTGTCAGTGCAAATCGCGCTTGGCGACGGTATGCGCCGCGAAGGCAAATTC
>JAHEDL010000547.1 GCA_024641255.1 Pseudorhodobacter sp. | reverse complement strand
AAAGCGATTCCCTGCAAGGCGATGCGGGCGATGACACGCTTATCGGGGCAGCCGGTGCCGATTGGCTTTATGGCGGGTCGGGCATGGACTATGCCGACTATTCCGCCTCGGGGTTCGGCGTCAGCATTGATCTGTCGGCAGGCACTGGCTTGGGCGGCGATGCAGCGGGTGACAGCCTGTTGGGCGTCGACGGCCTGTTCGGTTCCGCCTTTGACGACACGCTGCTAGGCTACGATGGCGAAAGCACCACCGCGGGCGATGCCTGGACCAACGTGTTTTACGGCGGCGCGGGCAATGACCGCCTCGATGGTCGCGGCGGGTCGGATCGGCTTTATGGCGGCACGGGTAATGACACGCTGATCGGCGGCAGTGGCAACGATTTGCTCGACGGTGGGGCCGACAACGATCTGCTGCAGGGCGACGCTGGCACCGACAGCCTCTATGGCGGCGCAGGCAACGACACGCTGCAGGGCGGCGCGGGTGCGGATGCGCTTTATGGCGGCGCCGACAATGATCTTGTAAGCGCCGCCACCGACAGCAGCGCCTTTGGCGACACTCTGGATGGCGGCGAAGGCGGCAGCGACTATGACGTGCTGGACCTTAGCGGTTGGGGCTGGTCGCTGACCAACGTGATCTACGATCCGCTGAACCCCGAAAATGGCACGGTGCAGTTTTTGGACGCCAGCGGTGCGGTGATTGGTGCGATGACGTTTTCGAATATCGAAAAGGTCATTCCCTGCTTTACCCCCGGTGTGATGATCTCGACCGACCGGGGCGAAATCGCGGTCGAACACCTGCGTGTCGGCGATCTCGTCGTCACCCGCGACCGTGGCCTGCAGCCGGTGCGCTGGATCGGGTCGCGCAAGCTTGGCCTTGCCGATCTGATTGCGCAACCCCGCCTGCAACCGGTGCGCATTGGCGAAGGCGCTTTGGGTTATGGCCTGCCCGAACGCGACATGCTGGTGTCGCCACAGCACCGGATGCTGATCGAAGCTGGCGCCGCCGAAATGCTGTTTGGCGATGCCGAGGTGCTGGTTGCTGCCACCCATCTGACCACGCTGCCGGGAATTGCTCAGGTTTTCGTGTCGGGTGTGACCTATATTCATCTGTTGTTTGAACAGCATGAAATCATCTGCGCCAATGGCGCGTGGAGCGAAAGCTTTCAGCCCGCCGACCGTATGCTTGCCGCGATGGATGCAGCACAGCGCGATGAAATTGCAGCCATTTTTCCAGATCTTCTAACCTCTGCCACCGATTACCCTGCCGCGCGCCTGACCCTGAAGGCGTATGAGGCGCGGGTGCTGCTTAGCGCTGCCTAAGCCGCCATGCCGCCCAAGCTTCGGGCGTGTCCAGATCGGTCAGCGCATGCTGATTGGGAAGCGCGATCAGCCGCAGCCGCGCCTTGTGGCGCTGCAGAACCATTCGCGCGCCTTCATCGCCCTGCAGTGCCAACAGCTCTGCCCGCAGATCGGCGGGAAACAGCACCGGATGCCCGGCCACTCCATCTGCCGTTGCACCGCGCAAGATTGCCGTCGGCTGCTGATTGATCGCGTCGATCAGTTTTTGCAGATCTTCCGATGTAAATTCGGGCATATCGCCGGGCAGGATCATCAGCGCGCCAGTTGCCGCCGCTGCCCCCGCGCGTAACGATGCCGCCATGCCTTCGGCTGCGTCCGCCACCAGCAGCACCTGCACCGGCAGCCCAGCCAAAACCGCCCGCCGCGCCGGATCATCTTCACGCAGCGTCACAATCACCCGGTCACAAATGCTACAGGCCAGCCGCGCTTGCCGCCGCAGCATTGGTTCCCCGTCGACCAGTTCCAACAACTTGTCGCCGCCGCGCATGCGCGAGGCGGCTCCGGCGGCGGGGATCAAAATGCTCAGGCTCATGGCGCAAACCTGATCGAAAGCAAAACGCCGGTCAAGCGACCGGCGTTTTGAAACTTTGCGTGCGTCCAGCCTGATCGTTGCCGATCTGGCGTCCGGGCGCGCCTTACCCCCGCATCCGCGCGCCATCGGCGTCAAACAGCGGTGCCAGATGCACCACAGCCCGCCGACGTTCGCCCAAGATTTCAATCTGGCATTCCAAGCCGTCACGCACCTTGTCAGCCGGCAAGA
>JAHEDL010000545.1 GCA_024641255.1 Pseudorhodobacter sp. | reverse complement strand
GAGATCAACTATCACGGGGTTGCCAAGGCGTTGAAGGCGATGGGCTATTCTGGCCCGGTCGGACTGGAATCTTTCGCGCAGGGCGATGCAGAGGCCGCCCTGACGGCGTTCCGCGCTGCGTTCACGGTGTAATCATGGTTCAGTTCAACAAACGCCCGACCGTTGCCGACATTCGTGCCATGAAGGCGCGCGGCGAGAAAATCTCGATGCTGTATGTCACCACGCTGGAAGAAGCGGCGGCGGCGGATGCGGCGGGTATTCACATGCTGTCGATCGAAAGCCGTTTTTTCAGCGCCGAAATGCGGGCGGCGGCGGGCAAGTGCTTTGTTCAGGTTGGCCTGCCGTTTGGGCCTTATGGCGGGCTGGCCACGGCGGAAGACTATCTGCGCACGGCGTTCAAATATATGGCGATGGGCGGGGACTGTTTTTACTGCGCCGCGTCTTTGGATATTCAGAAAGTGCTGTGCGAGAACCACGTTCCCATTGTGGCACATGTTGGTTTGATTCCCTCCTACATCACCTGGACCGGCTGGCGCGCGGTGGGCAAGACCGCCGCCGAAGCGCGGGCGGTGTGGGATCATGTCAAGCAACTGGAAGCGATCGGGTGCTTTGGTGCCGAGCTTGAAGTGGTGCCCGACCGTCTGGGCGAGATGATCAGCAAGAACACCCCGATGATCATGCTGGGCATGGGCGCAGGCCCCGGTGCGGATGCGCAATATCTGTTCGCCGAAGACGTGCTGGGCCACACCGACGGCCACAAGCCGCGCCACGCCAAGACCTATCGCAACTTTGCTGCCGAATACGCGCGATTGCAGCAAGAACGCATCGCCGCCTTCCGCGAATTCATCGCCGATGTGAACACCGGCAGCTATCCGGCACCGCAGCACAACGTGCCGATGGCCGATGCCGAATTTACCGCTTTCAAGGCCGATCTTGGCCTGTAACCACAAGGAAATATCATGCTTAAAGTAGGACTTCTTGGCGCGGGCCGCATTGCGGGCGTGCATGCCACTGCCATCACCACCAACCCCGGTTCAACGCTTGTCGCAGTGTCGGATATCAACACCGAAGCCGCAGCAAAGTTGGCAGCGCAATATGGCGCCGAGGCGCGCAGCACCGACGCCATCCTGAACGATCCGGCGATTGACGCGGTGCTGATCGCCACCTCGACCGATACCCATTCCGATCTGATTGAACGCGCTACCGCTGCCGGTAAGGCTGTGCTGTGCGAAAAGCCGGTCGATTTGTCGCTTGCGCGGGCGCAGGCCTGCCAGCAGGTTGTGGCCAAGAACGGCAAGCCGGTGATGATCGGCTTCAACCGCCGCTTTGACCCGAACTTTTCGGCGCTGAAAGCCGCGTTGGAAAAGGGCGAGATTGGCAAAGCCGAACTGCTGTCGATCACCTCTTTCGACCCGGCACCGCCGCCGGTGGCTTACATCAAAGTTTCGGGTGGGTTGTTCCGCGATATGATGATCCATGACTTCGACATGGCGAATTATATCATGGGGGCAGCGCCGGTTTCGGTTTCTGCCGTGGGCAGTTCGATTGTCGATCCGGCGATTGGCGCTGCGGGCGATGTGGATACCGCAGTGGTGACGCTGACCTATGCCGACGGCCGGATTGCCGTGATCAAGAACAGCCGCCGCGCGGTCTATGGCTATGATCAGCGCGTGGAGTTGCTTGGGTCAGAAGGTCTGCTGCAGGCGCAGAACATGCTGGAAAACACCGTGGTGAAATCGACCACCGCGGGCGTGACCGGCGCAAAGCCGACTTACTTCTTCCTTGAACGCTATATGCCGGCTTATGCGGCCGAATGGGCTGCTTTCGTTACGGCTGTCAACGCTGGCAGCGCGCTGCCGGTGACGCTGGCCGATGGCGTGGCGGCACTTGCGATGGCCGAAGCCGCAACCTTGTCGGCAAAATCCGGTCAGCCGGTGACTTTGGCCAGCGTGCTGGGCTGATCTTTGTTCCTGAAGGCTTTGCTGCCCTTCTAGGGGCGCAAAGCCTTCAGATTACCAAACTGCCAAAAGGCGCGCTTGTTGGGTCAAAGCGCGCCTTCCATCGTTGCAATGGCGTCTTTCACGGCAAGTTCGGCCATCGCCAGTGCTGCTTCGCGGG
>JAHEDL010000159.1 GCA_024641255.1 Pseudorhodobacter sp. | reverse complement strand
CCGTCAACCATATGCCGGTGTTTGCCAGCTATGACGCCGACCGCATCCGCGTTGTGGCGCAGACGGTGTTTGATCTGTTCGAAGAAGAAGACGGGCTGGAGGCGCTGTTTGGCCTGATCCGCGATGCGCTGCCGGAACGGTTGAATGAAACCGCCTATGCCTTGGCCTGTGACGTGGCCGCCGCCGATGGCAACCTGCGCGAAGTTGAACTGCGCATGTTGGAAGAGGTGCGCGAAGAACTTTCAATCGACCGACTGCACGCCGCCGCAATCGAATGGGGCGCGCGTGTGCGCCACTTGAAACCCTAAAGCCGCGCGCAGCCGCATCCTCTTGGCTTAAATATCCCCGCCGGAGGCATCCGCATTTTCCACCAACGCTACGGTCGGCGCTAACTGCCGCTGGCCAGCGCCAGCGCCTGCGCGACCCAATTGTCGCGGCTGACGCGGCCCTTGAAACCTTCCAGATTGTCATCCACCCAAGCAACTTCTGCCGCCGTCCAGGCGGCAATCTGGTCAAAGTGGTAAAAGCCAAGCCGGTTGCACAGGATTTCCAGCTTTGGCCCGATGCCTTTGATCAGCTTTAGATCATCCGGCTTGCCGCCCCGCGCCGCCGTCAGGCTTTGCGGTTTTGCCACCGCAGCGGCCACAACGGGCGCAACAGCGGCGGGCGGTGCAACCGGGGCTGCCATTGCGGCCAAAGGCGCCGGGGCCGCCGCATGGCTAAGTGCCGCGCTGACGGTCGCTGCCGCTTCTGCAACCATAGCCGAGGCCATCCGCGCCTCTGCTTCGGCCTTTTCGCTTTGGGCGCTGACCAGTTGCGCCGCAAGATCGCTGCTTTTCGCGGTGCAGGCGGCCAGATCCGCGCGCAGCCGCGCCACATCGTCCGCCGCCCCTACTGCGCCGCGCCGCCCCCACAAGATCCACCCTGCCAGCAGCCCGACCAAAGCCGCCAAGATCAGCAGCCCCCACATCTCGGTCAGCAAAAACCCCCATCTGTGAAACATCGCTTTCCTCCTTCAAATGCCGCCGCGTGGGGGCGTTATTTTGACCAAGTGATTGTGGTGCGTCGGTTTTTCGCCCGCCCGTCTTCGCTGCCATTGTCGGCAACCGGAACATCGGCGCCATGGCCAACTGCGCGCAGCGCCGCTGCCGGAACGCCGCGCGCGATCAATTCGCGCCGCACCGCCACCGCCCGCTTCTGACTTAGGCCAAGGTTCGCCGTGGCATCGCCGGAACTGTCGGTATGGCCGCCGATTTCGGCGCGCAGGCCCGCCCCTTCGGCGCAAACCGCCATAACTGCCGCAAGATCATTGATCACCGCCACCGCCCCTGCATCCAACTGATCCGACCCCGACACGAAATTGATCGTGTGGGCGGCCAACATGGCATCCGCCGTGGTTTGACACAGCGGAACATCGGGTTTGATCTGCGGCACCGCCAGCCAATAGCCGCCCATGAACCGCTGCTCTTGCCCGCTTGCCGCGTTGGTGCGCCGGTCGCCATTGGTGCCTTCCAGCGAAACCACCGTCACCGTCGCATCAAACCCCGCTGCCATCAGCGCGGCCCGCAGTGCCGCCGCGTCAACATCGCCTTGCACCGTCGCCACAACCTGCCGCGCGGTCGGGGTGGCGGTAAGCTGCAGGGTTTCGACCTTGGGTAGCCATTCTTTCAACGCACTGTAATCGCTGGCGTTTTGTACAGCCCCCAACAGCCCCTGCGTCGCCGTGCCTGCCAGCGCTGCCAAGCCCAACACCTGCGCCAGATCTGCGGCCTCAATCCCGTTCGGCAGCTTGCCGCTTAGGGCCGCCCCCCGCGCCGCCTGATAGTCGATGGCGAAATTGGCCGGCGTGCCATCATCCAGCAAGGTGATATTGGCCTGCACCGCCGCCGCAGGCAGCGCCGCCAAAGCACTGCGCGCGGCTGCAGCCTCTTCTGGCCCCAGCGCGGTTCCGGTCAGCGTCAAGGTGCTGTCAGACAAGTGCAGCGTGGCTTTGCCAAGCGGTGCCATGGCCGCAATCCCCGCCACGGCCAGCTTATCCCAGCCCGCAGGTGCGCCTGCCGCCAAAACCAACCCCGCCGCCGCATCGCCCAACCCCAAAGCCGCCCGCAGATCTTCGGTCGGCACCGACCCGCGTGCCGAAAGCCCGCCGTCCTTCACCACGTCTAACGTAAACGGTGCCGCCACCGGCAGCACGGTGATATCGGCGTCAATCACCCGCTGCCCAGCCACCGCATCCAATGCTGCCAGCAGCTTGGCCTGTTCCTTTGGCCCATCGACGATGCCTGTTAGATGAATGTCGCGGCCCGAAACCGCCACTTTCACCCCATGCACAGACCCCGCAACCGCCTGCTGCGCCGCCGCCCGAACCCTATGCTCGATCTGCTTTGCGGTATGGGCGCTGCCCCACAGGCCCAAGCCCGCCACGCCCAGCACAAAAACGCCGATGCCCATCGCCTTGCGCATGAAATACCTCGTCAAATGACCTTGACGAAAGCGTTGCACCGGACCCGGCTTCGATCAAGCGAAACCTTGCCACAGGGCCGTTTGCCGCATGTTTTACAGGTAAAGTTCGCCCCAGCGGTGCAGTAACTGGCCATGCAGCCGCCGCGCCCGTGCCACCCAGGCGTGATCGCCCTTGGGGTTTTCGCGCTCGGCAATCGGCACCGCCTCGCGGCGCGGCAAATCGCCGGTGAACACGGCAAAGGCCAAGCCACGACCATCGGGGGCCGCGATGTATCCGGCCAAGTTCGACACGAAATTCATCGTGCCACTTTTGGCATGCACCCGCAGCGCCGCCTTGTCTTGCGCCTTGCCGGCCTCGTTCGGCAGACCCTGCTCTTTCATCAACCCCATCAACATCGCGCCGGTGGGGGTTTTGCGCGCCGCGATCATCACCCGCATCATATCCAAAGCCGAAATCCGGGTTTTCGGCCCCAAACCGGAATGGTCGCCAAACACCCCCGCAATGCCAAAACGCCGCCGCGCCCAGTCGGTCATCACCGCGGCCGACCCCGCCAAAGACCCCGCACCCGATGCGGCAAGCCCCACCGCCTCAGCGGTCAGGTTGGTGGAAAACTTCAGCATCTTGCGCAATACGTCGGGCAGGGCTTCGCTTTCATGGCGCAGAATTTCTTCGGCATCGGCGGGCAGGCTATACACCACCTCGGCGGTCGGCAGTTTGATACCCTGCGCCGCGCACATGGTCTGAAACACCTCGGCAACATAGGCCCCCGGATGGCGCACCGGCAACCAGCGCCCGCCTTCCTTGCCCAAAGCCGCCGCCGCCACTGACCAATGATCGCGGCCATCGCCCGCCTGATATTCAAACAGCGGCCGCTCGCGGTCGACCACCCGCATTGTCGCCATGCTCACAGGTGGCACAAAGCGCGCGCCTTCGGCATTCATCGCCAGCTGATAGCCGCCATTCGCGGCCTTCCAGACAAAGTTCACCCGGTTGAAATTAAGCATCAACCCCGAAATCGCCGGGTTATAGCCCACAAAATCCGGCTGATCGTTGGAAATCGCCACCCGTTCCGGCAGCGCGCCTGCATAGGCGATAAACCGTCCGGTCACTTCGCGCAGACCGGCTTTTGCCAAATCCGCCACCAGATCCCCCATCTTGTCGGTGTCAAACGTCGGATCGCCGCCGCCCGCCAAAATCAGATCGCCGTCCAACCGCCCCGCTTGCAGCGGCCCGCGCCGCATCACCCGCGTTGCAAACCGATGCGTCGGTCCCAGCTTTTCCAAGGCAAACACAGTCGTCACCGCCTTGGTCACCGATGCCGGCGGCAGCGCCACATCGGCGCCAAACGCATCCAGCACCTTGCCGCTGGCCAGATCGGCCACGCAATAGCCAACCGCCCCGGTCAGCTTTGCCGCCTGCACCAACCGCGCGGCACCGGCTTGTGGCGCAAGGGCAGGGCGCTGCGGCGGATGCGGCGATGTGGCAGGCGCGTCGGCCCAAGCGGGCAAGGCTGCCCCGGCCAGAAGCCCGCCCAACACCCATCTGCGGCCAACCCACATTGCGCAACTCCTGCATTCACATTGGCATAAATATCCTCGGGGGGGACCGCGATGCAATCGCGGTGGGGGGCAGACAGCCCCCTAAATGCCACCGTTCACGCCAAAGTCAGCGTTTCCATTCGCCCTTGGCCCGAATGGCACTAGAGGACGCCGCGTTCAGTGGAATGTTTACAAAGCACCAAGCCGGTGCGCGGTGACTGCGCAGGTTCTCGCCACGACTCAGTTGGTGCACCTGAAACGCCCGCGCTGCCACACTGGTGCGCGCCGCCACGCCCGCACCGGGGCGGGCCAAAACCCCCACCGGCACGCTGCGCAAAATATCGCGCCAACGGCCCCAGCGATGAAACTGCACCAGATTGTCGGCCCCCATCAGCCAGACAAAATGCACCCCCGGATAGAGCTTGCGCAGCGCATCCAGCGTGTCGGCGGTGGCCCTTGTGCCAAGCCGGGCTTCCAGATCTGAAATCACCACCCGCGGGTCGGGCATCACACTGCGCGCCCGGGCCAGCCGTTGCGGCATCGGGGCGGGTTGCCGCGCCTTCAGCGGGTTGCCGGGGCTGACCAGCCACCATACCCGATCCAGCCCCATCCGCTTGATCGCTTCGCGGGTAATATGCACATGCCCCTCATGCGCCGGGTCAAAAGACCCGCCCAGCAGGCCAATGACCATGCCTTTCGTTGCAATTGGGAAGCCTGCGCGCATTTTACCCCCTTAAAACCGGGCGCAACCATCCCCGCGCGCGTTGCCCTTGTCCAGCAATATCGCTACATAACCCCCAACCCAAGATGGAGCGATCAGATGGCCTCGTATCAATATGTCTACCACATGGAAGGTGTCTCTAAGACCTATCCCGGCGGCAAGAAGTGTTTCGAGAACATCCACCTGAACTTCTTGCCCGGCGTCAAGATCGGCGTTGTCGGGGTGAACGGTTCGGGTAAATCGACGCTGCTGCGCATCATGGCCGGTCAGGACACCGATTTTAAGGGCGAAGCCTGGGCCGCCAAAGGCGCCAAAGTCGGCTATCTGTCGCAAGAGCCCTATCTGGACCCGAACCTGGACGTAAAAGGCAACGTCATGCTGGGCGTGGCCAAGCAGACCGCCGTGCTGGAACGCTATAACGAACTGGCGATGAACTACAGCGACGAAACCGCTGACGAGATGGCCAAGCTGCAAGACCAGATCGACGCCGAAAACCTGTGGGAACTGGAAGCCACGGTTGGCGTGGCGATGGACGCGTTGCGCTGCCCGCCCGATGACGCCGACGTCAACACCCTGTCGGGCGGCGAACGCCGCCGCGTCGCGCTGTGCAAGCTGCTGCTTGAAAAGCCCGACATGCTGCTGCTTGACGAACCGACCAACCACCTTGACGCCGAATCCATCGCCTGGCTGCAAAAGCACCTGATCGATTACAAAGGCACCATCCTGATCGTCACCCACGACCGGTACTTCCTGGATGACATCACCAGCTGGATTCTGGAACTCGACCGTGGCCGGGGTATTCCTTACGAGGGCAACTATTCGGCTTGGCTGGACCAGAAAGCCAAGCGGATGCAGCAAGAAGCCCGCGAAGACAAATCCAAGCAGAAAGCCTTGGAAAAAGAACTGGAATGGATCCGTGCCGGTGCCAAGGCACGTCAGGCGAAATCCAAGGCCCGTATCTCGCGCTATAACGAGATGGCCGGTCAGACCGTGCTGGAACGGTCGTCCAGCGCGCAGATCATCATTCCGAACGGCGAACGCCTTGGCAACAAGGTGATCGAAGTGGTCGGCCTGAAAAAGCACATGGGCGACAAGCTTCTGATCGAAGATCTGACCTTCACCATCCCGCCGGGTGCGATTGTTGGCGTGATCGGCCCGAACGGCGCCGGTAAATCGACGCTGTTCCGCATGCTGACCGGGCAAGAGCCGCCGGATGAAGGCAGCGTTACCTTGGGCAATACCGTGCAACTGTCGTATGTTGACCAGTCGCGCGACGCGCTGGACCCCAACAAGACCGTCTGGGAAGAAGTGTCGGGTGGGTCCGAGATCATCCAGCTGGGCGACATGCAGATGAACAGCCGCGTCTATACCGGCGCGTTCAACTTCAAGGGCACCGACCAGCAGAAGAAGGTTGGCATGTTGTCGGGCGGTGAACGCAACCGGGTGCACATGGCAAAACTGCTGCGCTCGGGTGGCAACGTGCTGCTGCTTGACGAACCGACCAACGACTTGGACGTGGAAACCCTGCAAGCGCTGGAATCGGCGATTGAAGAATTCGCTGGCTGCGCGGTGATCATCAGCCACGACCGTTTCTTCCTTGACCGGCTTTGCACCCACATGTTGGCCTTTGAAGGCGACGCACATGTGGAATGGTTCGAAGGCAACTTCGAAGCCTATGAAGAAGACAAGGTGCGCCGTCTGGGGCCGGACAGCATTGAGCCCAAGCGGGTGAAATACAAGCGCTTCGCGCGCTAACCAGAGGCGTCAGTTTTGCCAAGGGCGGGGGTTTCCCCGCCCTTTGTCATTTCAGGCCGGGCGGCCCATGTGCACCGGCAGTTGGTGTGGCGGCGTGGGAGCCTCCGGCGGGGATATTTGGGCCAAGAGGATGTGGGCAGCAAAAAGGGGCAAGCCTGCGCCTGCCCCGATTGCGGTGATTTGGTGTGTGCTCGCGTCAGCGCGCGACGGTGACCGAGCAATGTGCGCGGCCAGCGACATCGGCCGCAACCGACCCCAGAACCAGCCGCGACAGGCCGCGTTTGTCGCCTGTGCCCATGACGATGTGATCAATCTGATGGGTTTCGGCATAGCCGACGATGCCAGAGGCAGCTTCGCGGTCGACGACTTCGGCGGTGTGAACCGAGGCGATGCCGGCCAGTTTGGCCTCTGCCGCAGCGTCGGCCAGAATTTTCGCGACTTCTTCATCGCTCCAATGATTGATCAGCGGGCCGCGCCCGCCGCCATGTGCGACGTTGACAACGCAGATCGACAGTTCAGCCCCGTATTTCAGCGCCAATTCCGCCGCCACAGCCACCGCCAGCATTGAATGAGGCGTACCGTCCGTCGGGCAAAGAATCTTCTTCGTCATAACATCCTCCTAGCCAATCCGGATTTTCCGGTCTGGCAGAGGTTACTGTGACAGGTCGCCGCGCGCCTTGACCTGCGTCAACGGTTGGTGTCGGTTTCAGACGAGCGCGCCGCCATCGGAATCGTCGCCGGTTTCTTCCAGCAAACGGTCAAGATTGCCAACGATCACATGGCGCTTGCCTTCCAGTTCGATCACGCCATCGCGTTTCAAACCCGACATCTGCCGGCTGACGGTTTCTAGGGTCAGGCCAAGATAATCGGCCATTTCTTCGCGCGTCAGCGGCAGGTCAAACTTGACCCCACCTTTCGAGGCCGAGGCTTTCAGCGAGGCATCGCGCCGCGCGATGATCGCCAGCAGCGAGGCGATCTTTTCGCGCGCAGTCTTGCGGCCCAACAGCAGCATCCATTCGCGCGCCGCATCCAGTTCGTCCAGCGTCATTTCTAACAACCGCTGCGCGATATGCGGGGTGGCGGCCATCATTTCTTCGAACGGCTTTTTGCGGAAACAGCACATCACCAGATCGGTGGTGGCGGTGACATCATAGGCCGCAGTCGGGCGCCCCGGACGGCCCACGAAATCGGCGGGCAGCAGCAGGCCGACCATTTGGCGGCGGCCATCTTCCATGGTTTGGGTCAGCGTCGCGATGCCCGTCACCACCGAGGCAACAAAATCCATCCGGTCGCCCGACCAGATCACCGTCTGGCCCGCCTGAAAGCTGCGGTAGTATTTGATCGCATCAAGTTGCGCCAATTCGTCAGATTCGCACCGCGCGCAGACAGCCTTGTGACGGATTGGACAATCACCACAGCTGGGATGTCCAAGCTTCAGGTCGTGATGTGACATGCGCGGCCTTTCGGTTTGATCTGGGTCAAGGCGAAACCTATGACTCATCTTCAAGTTACGCGCATGACAGTCCATTCGCAACTGACGCGGCTCGGTCTTTTTGACGCGCGTGTGCCCCGCTATACCAGCTACCCCACCGCCCCTCATTTTGGCGAAGCGGTTAATCCTGCGCTGTTTGTCGACTGGATCAGGGCGGTTCCGGCGGGGTCTGAAATCTCGCTTTACCTGCATGTGCCGTTCTGCCGCCGGTTGTGCTGGTTCTGCGCCTGCCGCACGCAGGGCACGGTTTCGGACGATCCGGTGCGCGCCTATGCCAAGGTGCTAAAGGCCGAGATTGCGCTGCTAAAGGCGCATTTACCGGCCGGAGTGCGGCTTTCGCGGCTGCATTGGGGCGGTGGCACGCCCACCATGCTGCAGCCCGATCTGATCACCGAATTGGCGGCGGCGATTTTTGCCGTGGTGCCGATGGGGCCGGGGGCCGAGTTTTCGGTTGAAATTGACCCGATGGAAGTTGACGCGGCGCGGCTGGATGCGCTGGCGGCGGCGGGGATGAACCGGGCCTCGATCGGGGTGCAGGATTTCGACCCAGAGATTCAAGCGACAATTGGTCGCGAGCAACCCTTTGAGGTTACCCGCGATGTGGCCGAGATGATTCGGGCGCGCGGTGTGGCCAGTTTGAACGCCGATATCCTGTATGGCCTGCCGCATCAGACCAACGCCCGCATCACCGATTCGGTGCAAAAGCTGCTGGCGCTGTCGCCGGACCGCGTGGCGCTTTATGGCTATGCGCATGTGCCGTGGATGAGCCGTCGGCAGCAGATGATCCCGTCGGATGCGATCCCGACGCCCGAAGAACGGCTTGGCCTGTTTGAAACGGCGCGGCTGCTGTTTCTGGCCGATGGCTATGACGAAATTGGCATCGACCACTTTGCCAAGCCGACCGATGGCATGGCAAAGGCTGCCAAGGCCGGGACGTTGCGGCGCAATTTCCAAGGCTATACCGACGACACCTCGCCGGTGTTGATCGGCCTTGGCGCCTCGTCGATCTCGCGCTTTCCGCAGGGCTATGCGCAGAACGCCAGCGGCACCGCCGACCATACCCGCGCCATTCGCGATGGGCATTTTTCAACCCATCGCGGCCATATCTTTGCCGGCGAAGACAAGATGCGTGGCCGCATCATCGAAGCCCTGATGTCAGATTTTCACGTCAGCCGGGCCGAGATTTTGCGTGACTATGATGTCACCGCCGAACGCCTTGACGGGTTGCTGCTGGCGGCCGCCAGTGCTTTTGACGGGATGGTGACGCTGGACGACAGCGGATTGACCATTCCGCAAATCGGCCGGCCGCTGACGCGGATGGTGGCGCGGATGTTTGATGCCTATGACCACGGCAAGGCGAAACACTCGGCAGCGGTTTAGCCCGCAGCCGGTGTTGGCGCAAAGCTTTCCACAAAAGCCACCATGCGCGGCAGGCAGTTGCCGCGCAGATCGTAACGCTCAAGCGCGGCTTGCCGTGCGGCGGCGCGCAATGGCATGAACCGTTCGGGTTCTGCCAAGGCTAGCGTCAGCGCGGCGGACCAGCCCGGCACATCAAAGAAATCGACCAAGGTGCCGGTCTTGCCGTGCTCTATCGCCTCTTGCACCGGTTTGGTGGCCGAGGCCACGATGTGACAACCTGCGGCCATTGCCTCGATCATCGACCAGCTTAGAACGAAGGGGTAAGTCAGGTAAGCATGCGCGCGGCTGACCTTCATCAGGCTGACGAAATCGGGATAGGGGATTTTGCCCATGAAATGCACGCGGCTTAGGTCAAGCCGATCTTGCACTTCGGCCAAGAACCGCTGTTTCCAGCCCTTTTCGCCCTTCGGCGCCGCGCCATAGGACACTTCTTCGCCACCAACGATCACCACCTGCGCCTGTGGTCGCGCCGCAAGCACCGCAGGCAGCGCCCGCATGAAGGTGTGGTAACCGCGATAGGGTTCCAGATTGCGGTTCACAAAGGTCAGCACCTCGTCACCGGGGCGCAGGATTTGACCGGTGGGCAGGGTGAACCGCGCGGCGGCATCGGGCGCCATCCCTGCGGTATCAACGCCGTCATGGATCACGCTGATCATCCGGCGCAGCGGGGCAGGGTAGGTAGAGGCCTGCCATTCGGTCGGCGACAGCCCGGCATCGGCATGCGCCAAGGCTTGCCCCAGATAGGCGGCGCGGCCCTGCGCGATCATCACCTGATCGAAATTGGCGGTGCCGAATTCGGGGTCGAAGCCCACATCGGCGCCGCGCCCGTGATAGTAGAATTCGGCATAGACGATCAGCTTGGCTTCGGGCCAAACCTCTTTCAAGAACAGGGTTTCGCCCCAGCCGGAATGCCCAAAGATCACATCGGGCACATAGCCCTTGGCCCGCAGCGCCAGTGCGGCGCGGGCCACGGTAACGCCGCGATCGCTCATCGTGGTGTAATTGCGGCCCAAGCGGGTTGCGCCGGGGTCGACCGCTACCGCGTCGTGCTTGTAGCGTGCCACCGGAATTGCCGAGGCGCGGGTGTTTTTGGCATCGGTCAGCGCCAAACAATCATGGCCGCGTTTGGCAAGTTCGGGGGCAAGGTGCAGGAATTGGCCGGGAAAGTTCTGATGAACGAACAGAACCTTCATGCGCGGCCCCCGAATGCGGCGGCCATCAGCGCCCGCGTATAATCGGTTTGCGGCTGGGCGAAAATATCTGCGCCTGCGCCGGATTCAACCACATCACCATCTTTCATCACCAACACCTTATGCGCCAAAGCCCGCACCACCCGCAAATCGTGGCTGATGAAAATATAGGCCAGCCCCCATTTACGTTGCAATTCTCTTAACAAATCAACAATCTGCACCTGCACCGTCATATCCAGCGCGCTGGTCGGTTCATCCAGCACCACCA
>JAHEDL010000543.1 GCA_024641255.1 Pseudorhodobacter sp. | reverse complement strand
GACGAAGCAACTGCACATATTTCTGCCAGACTGCCCCAGCTGCTCACCTCGGAAATCGTCGCGGATGCAATATTGAAAGATGACCGGGTAAGACTTAGTTTGATTTCCGCTATGCGAAGTGCCGAGGCTCCTGAGAATCAGATCGCCGCTGCGACGGCAGATGAGATCGCAGCATCATTTGACAACGAGGTTTAAGGTGACTTCAGATTTCAATACCCTCGTTCAGAAGTTCATCGGGCCGCCTGTCAACATAGAGGCGATCATTCGTGGTTTAGGAATTGAACTCGACAAGCGCGCAGAACTTGACACTGAAATAGCCGGTCAGCTTGTAAGGTCCGATGATGGGAAGTTTAAGATTTCAGTCAATAAATCAGATACTTACTATCGCCAAAGGTTTACAATGGCACATGAGTTGGGCCACTATTTGATGCACGCCCATCTTATCGGTGACGGCGTGGATGATAGCACCGCTTACAGGAGTGTGCCTGAGGGTAGATTTTACAATTCGTTGATAACCAGTGTCGAGGAAACGCAGGCAAATCAGTTTGCTTCTCGTCTGTTGTTGCCCAAGAGTGTGATCATTCAAAAGGCGCACATTGGCACCACAGTGAAAGAACTGTCAGTGTTGCTTCAAGCGTCAATTCGAGCCACCGAAATACGTCTTAAAGGCTTGGGTTACACAATTGAGGACGGGAAAATCTCAGGCAAACCAGAGTTGGTGGAAATTATTGTTTGATCACGGTTGCGGGCACCCTGATGGGTGAACGGCACGCTGGATTACTTGATTATCTCTTAAGATATTTATCTAACCCCTTGAAATCCCACACCCCACCCCGGCGTCGCACTGACGGACACTATTCAGCGGTGGCTCCCCCCTCGCGGTTCACCAGCGCCCGGGCGGCGCGGGTAAAGGCCCCAAAGATCTGCCCGCGCAGCGGCTCGGCAACCCCGGTATCGCTTAACGCCTGATCCATACAAAACAGCCAATCCTCGGCATCCTCGGGCCGGATCGGCACATGTTCATGCATCTGCCGCAAATTCAGCGCGCCGGGCCGCTCCATATAATCGCGCCGCCCGCCAAAGAAGGCGCACAGGAATTCAAACTGCGCCGACCTGACATGCGAAAGCCCGTGACCGCGAAAATGCAGGTGCATTATCTGGCGGCCCTGCGGCAGGGTTTCCACCAGATCATAAAACCGCTCGACCAGCGCGCGCACCACCGGCTCTCCGCCCAGTCGATCAATGACAGCGGTCATGCCCGCCTCCTATGATTGTGGCCGGGTTTTCTTCGGATCGTAATGCGACAGCCCGACAATCACCGCCGGAAGCCGCTTTTGCTGGCCGTCCAGCTTGCCAACCTCAACCGCCGTTCCCACCGCCGCATGCGCCACATCCACCCGCGCCAGCGCGATATTCTTGCCCAGCAAAGGCGATCGCATCGACGAGGTCACCACCCCCACCTGCGCCCGCCCAACATGGATGCAATCGCCGTGGCCAACATCCACCGCCGCATCAATATCCAGCCCGACAAACCTGTCGCGCGGGTTTTCCTTGCGCCGGATCAACGCCTCACGCCCGATGAAATCATCAGTCTTCGATTTCAACGGCACGGTAAAGCCGATGCCCGCTTCGAACGGGTCGGTCTGGTCGCTGAAATCATAACCGGCAAAGATCAGCCCGGCCTCGATCCGCACCATATCCAGCGCCGCCAGCCCCATCGGCCGCAGCCCCAGATCGGCACCGTTCTCCCACACCGCGTCGTAAACGGCGGTGCCATCTTTCGGGTGGCAGAACACTTCATAGCCCAACTCGCCGGTATACCCGGTGCGCGACACCACCACCGGGGCGCCGTTCGGGCCGCCAACGCGCCCGATGGTCAGGCGAAACCAGCCCAGTTCTTCAATGGTCGGCTGATGCGGCGCGGTCCAGATCATCCGTTTCATGATCTCGCGGCTGTTCGGGCCTTGCACCGCCAAATTGTGCAACTGATCGGTCGACGACCGCACCATCACCTTCAGCCCCAGCTTTTCCGCCTGTTCGCGCAGCCAGATCCCGGAATAATCGTCGCCGCCGATCCAGCGGAAATTGTCACGCCCCAAGCGGAACAGCGTGCCATCGTCG
>JAHEDL010000530.1 GCA_024641255.1 Pseudorhodobacter sp. | reverse complement strand
CCGATTGCCGTCGCATGGGCTTGCTTCTAGGCTTTGCGCAGACATTGCCCGGTTTCATTTCACCCAAAGGTTTCCCATGTTCCGTATTGCCCTGCTGCTCTGCCTTGCCGCCACGCCCAGTTTTGCGCTGCTGTCGCCGTTCTACGATTCGGCCGAAAAGATCACGACCATCCTGCAAAGCCCCGAAGTCGCCGATGCGCTGCATCAGGCGCCGATTGGCGCGATCAGCAACACTGGCACCGCCAAGGACGGTGCCGATGAATGGACGGTGCGGGTCCAAGACTGCGATCTTGTGCTGCGACTGGTTGCTATTCCGTTCGACGGCACCGGCAAAACCACCTACCGGGTAGAACTGACCACGCCTTGCCAATAAACCCCCGGCCTCTTCGCTGCTTGGTGTTTGGGGCAGGGCGACAGATAAGCCCGCAAATGCGGTTGAACCCGCCCCCCCGAACCCCTACTTAACCAGCAACCTTTCCTAAACCCGGACCCGACGATGGAAATTTTCACCGCCGCAGGCTTCTACGCCCTCCTGCAAGTCATGATGATCGACCTTGTGCTTGCCGGCGATAACGCCATCGTCATCGGGCTTGCCGCCGCCGGGTTGCCGAAGGATCAGCGCACCAAAGCCATCCTTGTCGGCATCATCGCGGCAACCGTGCTGCGGATTTTCTTTGCCCTGATCACCACCAAACTGTTGGGCATCGTCGGCCTGCTGCTGGCAGGCGGCATCTTGCTGCTGTGGGTGTGCTGGAAAATGTGGCGCGAACTGCGCGAAGGCCACGCCGATGAAGACCGCGCCGAAGAGGCGCTGACCGGGCAAGATTTGAACGCCGACGGCGTGGTTGCCGGTGGCGGCCCGCGCAAAACCTTCGGTCAGGCGGCGCTGCAAATCGTGCTGGCAGACGTGTCGATGAGCCTTGATAACGTGCTCGCCGTCGCCGGTGCCGCCCGCGAACACCCAACCGTGCTGATCATCGGCCTTGTGCTGTCGATCGCGCTGATGGGCCTCGCCGCCACCTTCATCGCCCGCCTGCTGAACAAGCACCGTTGGATTGCCTATGCTGGCCTTGCGATCATTGTCTACGTCGCGCTCAAGATGATGTGGGAAGGCTGGCACGAAGTCGCCCCGCATGTGCTGACCATGCTGGGCTGACCTTCGGCCCCGCCGCACCTCTTAAAGGTCGCTCTTCGGGGCGGCTTTTTCGTTTCTAGGGGCCTAAATATCCCCGCCGGAGGCCCTGCACCAGCATCCCGCGCCGCGGTCTATTTTACGCGATCCATGAAGAATCCGTTAAAATGAAGGTACTAAGGTGTTGATTTGCAATGATATTAAAAGGTCCCGAGTTGGGACCATGCCGATTTTCAGAACCGCTGCGGCAGATAAGGCGTCAAATCCAGCTCCGGCTCGCGCCCCGCCACCACCGCCGCCACCAGCCGCGCCGTGATCGGTGCCAGCGTCAGTCCAATATGGCCATGCCCATAGGCGTGGATCACATCAGCCCCGCCCCGGCTTGGCCCGATCACCGGCCGCGAATCCGGCATTGATGGCCGAAACCCCATCCACTCCCGGTCCGGTGCGCCCAAATCCGGAAATATCGCCCGCGCCCCTTCAACCAGCGTTGCAATCCGGTGCGGCGACGGCGGTGCTGTCAACCCGCCCAACTCCACCGTGCCAGCCACCCGCAACCGCCCTTCCATCGGACACAGATAAAACCCGCGCGCCGTCGGGCAGCTGGGCCGCGTCAGCCGCGGCTTTGGCATGTCCCATTCCACATGATAGCCGCGCTCGGTATCCAGCGGCACCTTGTCGCCGGCCTGTGCCGCCAAGGCGCGGCTATGTGCCCCCGCCGCCAGAATGACCTTGCGGGCATGCAAGCGCAGCCCCGGCCCTTCAACGATAACGCCGTCAAACTGCCGCGTCAGTTGTCGTGCTTCGGCCTGAACATACTGCGCCTTGGCCTGAACTGCGGTCGCCAAACTGCCGACCATTGCGCCGGGATCGTTCAGGAATACTGCCTTGGGAAAGAACGCAGCACCGCCTTCGACGGACGGCAGGCCGGGCTCCATTTCCGCCAGTGTTTCGGGAGAGATCAGGTCGACGGTGATCCCTAGGCTGCGTCGAAATG
>JAHEDL010000528.1 GCA_024641255.1 Pseudorhodobacter sp. | reverse complement strand
AGCCACCATCGAAGCTTTGGGCGGCACCGTTCTGGAATATGTCGATACCCCGATCGCCGAAACCTCGCAGCGTATGCCCACCCTGACCACCGCTTTGCTGCAAAAATACGGCGCCTCCTGGACCCACGCTTTGGCGATCAATGACATCTACTTTGATTTCATGGGTCCGGCGCTTGCCGCCGCTGGCATCGCAGGCGACGGCGCACCCAAGGCCGTGGCCGCAGGCGACGGTTCGGAAGGCGCCTATCAGCGCATCCGCGCCGGTCAGTATCAGTCCGTCACCGTGGCCGAACCGCTGAACCTGCAAGGCTGGCAACTGGTCGACGAACTCAACCGCGCCATGCACGGCGAACCCGCTTCGGGCTATATGTCGCCGCTGCACGTTGTCACCAAAGCCAACATCGACTTTGACGGTGGCGACAAGAACATGTTCGATCCGGGCAACGGCTACCGCGACGCCTACGCCAAGATCTGGGGCAAGTAACCCCAATCTCCCGCAAACGCCCTGTGGCCCCCAGCCATCGGGCGTTTGCCCCCCCTGCGGTCGCTGCCGCCACCGCATCTTAACCCTGCCGCGCTCCAATCCCGCCACACCAGACGGAGCGCGCCATGACCCCCATTCTTATCCCGCTTGCCGAAATCCTGCCCGACGCGCTGCCGCGCGACCGCACCCAACTTGACCCCGAGGCAATGGCCGAACTGATCGCCTCGGTCGCCAGCACCGGCCTGCGCCAACCCATCGAGGTTTGGGCGCTGTCGCAGCCCAGCCCGCCGCACCGCTATGGCCTGATTTCCGGCCTGCGCCGCCTGACCGCGCATCAGCGTTTGGCCGAAATGCGCCGCGATGGCCATTTTGATCAGATCGCGGCCTTTGTCCGCACCCCCGAAAGCATCCCCGAGGCTATGGCCGCCATGGTGGCCGAAAACGAAATCCGCGCCGAAACCAGCCCGTGGGAAAAGGGTGCCACCCTGTTGGCCGCCACCCGCGCCGGTATTTTTGACACGCTTGATGCCGCCACGCTTGGCCTGCACCCCGCCTGCAACCGGCAAAAACGCGCCCGCCTGCGCGCCTTTGCCGAAGTGGTCGAAGATTTCGAAGACGCCCTCGCCACGCCCGAACGCCTGACCACCCGCCAGATGCACCGCCTTGCCGCCGCCCTGCGCGCGGGCCTGTCGCAGGTGCTGCACCTGACCCTGCGCGACCATCCCCGCGCCAGCCTGCCCAGCCAATGGCAAGCCCTGCTGCCGCTGCTGTCCGAAGCCCTCACCGACCCCGGCGAAGACGCCACCCCCACCACCCCCGGCCGTCCCCGCCGGTTTTTGCAGCTAAAACAAGGCCTCACCATCCGCCGCGAACGCTCCGGCGACGGCTGGATCTTACGGTTCTCCGGCCCAGAAGCGCGTTCTGGTGCCCTGATGGATGATATTTTTGACCATATCGAACGCTGGTTTCAGCCAGAGTGATCGGCCCCGCATGTCATGGGCCACATCTCCGGTGCGGTCATCCGGGTCTTAACAAACCCTAAATGACCCCCACCTAACCCCTTGAAATCCCACACCCGCCCCCAGCGTCGCACTGACGGACACTATTCAGCGGTGGCTCCGGCCTCACGGTTGATCAGGGCGCGGGCGGCGCGGGCGAAGGCGCCAAAAATCTGCCCCCGCAGCGGCTCGGCAACCCCGGTATCGCTCAGCGCCTGATCCATGCAAAACAGCCAATCCTCGGCATCCTCGGGCCGGATCGGCACATGTTCATGCATCTGCCGCAAATTCAGCGCGCCGGGCCGCTCCATATAATCGCGCCGCCCGCCAAAGAAGGCGCACAGAAATTCGAACTGTGCCGACCTGACATGCGAAAGCCCGTGACCGCGAAAATGCAGGTGCATGATCTGGCGGCCCTGCGGCAGGGTTTCCACCAGATCATAAAACCGCTCGACCAGCGCACGCACCACCGGCTCTCCGCCCAGTCGATCAATGACAGCGGTCATGCCCGCCTCCTATGATTGCGGTCTGGTTTTCTTCGGATCGTAATGCGACAGCCCGACAATCACCGCCGGAAGCCGCTTTTGCTGGCCGTCCAGCTTGCCAACCTCAACCGCCGTTCCCACCGCCGCATGCGCCACATCCACCCG
>JAHEDL010000526.1 GCA_024641255.1 Pseudorhodobacter sp. | reverse complement strand
CCTCTGACATTGCCGAAAAGGTCGAACTGCACACGCATGTCGAATCAACCGATGGCGTGATGCAAATGAACGCGGTGCCGCAGGGCTTCGAAATCGAACCGCTGATGACGCATAAACTGCAGCGCGGTGGAGAACATATCATGCTGATGGGCCTGAAGCGTGACCTGAAAGATGGTGACACATTCAGCCTGAAGCTCACCTTCAAACATGCCGGCGACATGACCATTGACGTTGTCGTCGACAACGCCCGCAAGCCCGCCGCGATGGGCAACATGGGCGGCACGATGGAAAATATGGAAGACATGCCGGGCATGGCGCATGGCACCCCCGATGCCGCGCCGTCAAACTGATCGCCGGATACCCCTTTAAAAACCACGGCGGGGCGCGTGTTGCCCCGCCAAACCCAAGGCCGCCATGACCCCGTTTCTTACCCTTCCCGACGCGCTCTCCCCCGCCGATTGCGACGCACTTGTGGCGCTGGTGCAGGCGCATCAATTGAAAGATGCAGGTCTGGTGCGCGGCACCACCGCCCATTCAATCCGCCGCGCCGAAATCGCCTGGCTTGATGATATCCCCGCCGCCGCTTGGGTGATGGACCGCATGATCGGCCTTGTCGCCAAAGCCAACCGCGACGGCTTCAATTTCGATCTGACCGATTTTGGCGAAAGCCCGCAGGTCGCCCGCTATGGCGCGGAACGTGAAGGCCATTTTGATTGGCACTCCGACATCGGCGCAGGCAACTGGGCGGCAAAGCGCAAGCTGACCATCGTGGTGCAACTCACCGACCCCGCCGAATATCACGGCGGCACGCTAGAGCTGCGCCCCGATTCCAACATCGCCGAAGCCCCACGCAACCGTGGCACCGCCACCGTTTTCCCCAGCTTCGTGCTGCACCGCGTCACCCCCGTCACCGCCGGCACCCGCTGGTCGCTGACGCTGTGGTCGCACGGCCCCGCCTTCCGCTAAGCCCAATCGCGTCCCCGCCCCATCCTCTTGGCCCATATATCCCCGCCGGAGGCTCCCGCATCCCCACCCGCGCCGCCGATGGCAAGTCTGGCACCGCTTGCCATCCACCCCGCAGCCGCGCACAGTCAGCCAATGACCCCACGCGTTCTCTTTGTCTGCCTTGGCAACATCTGCCGCTCCCCCACCGCCGAAGCGGTGTTTCGCCAGCGCGCCGCACAGGCCGGTCTTGTCGCCGAAACCGACAGCGCGGGCACCGGCGACTGGCATATCGGCGAGCCGCCCTACGCCCCCGCGATCGAAGCTGCGCTGAAACGCGGCTATGACCTGCGCAGCCTGCGCGCCCGTCAGATCACGCCGCAAGATTTCCTGAACTTCAGCCATATTCTGGTGATGGATCACCGCAACCTGCACGATTGCCGCGCGCTTTGCCCTGCCACGGGCACCGCGCCGCGCCTGCTGTTGGATTACAGCGCAACCCCGGGCCAAGACATCGCCGACCCGTGGTTCACCCGCGCCTTCGACACCACGCTGACCCAGATCGAAACCGGCGTTTCCGGCCTGATCACCGCGCTGCAAGCCGCCAAGTAGCGCCGCAACACAAAACAGCCCGCCCAAAGGGCAGGCTGCATATCGCCGTCAAATCGGAAACCCCGCTCGCTCAACCGCCGCAATAGGCCTCGGCCTGTGCGCCAAACGCCTTGTAGCGGGTCCAGAATTCGTCATCGCTTTCACGCTTTGACATCCAGACCTTATGCGCCTTTTCCGGATCCTTGAAAAACGTCGCCGCCCGCCGCTGATCTGCGCCGCGCAATGTCTGGTCGGCCACTTGCTGAATACAGCCGCACAGGCTGCGATTCGCCGCCTTGCGATGCGACTGGTTGCACGCGCTTTCAATCGGGCCTGCCGCAGCGGCGCTGGGGGCGATTGTGGTCAAAACCGGAAGCGTCACGGCCAGACTGACCGCCAATAGGATAGATTTCTTCATGTCACTGCCTCTGCCGCCCGGGGCGGGTCACCCTTGCCCCCGGATCATTTTCTGCCACTCAATTTATAGATTCGGCAGCGGATTTTCAAGAACCGCCCGGCATACGCAACTATCCGCCCAATCGGCCCTTGCCACTTTGCCGCCGCCACGAAAAACTAACCCCATGAACAGCCGCTTTGCCTTGC
>JAHEDL010000524.1 GCA_024641255.1 Pseudorhodobacter sp. | reverse complement strand
GTTTTCCAGCATGAAGTCGCGCACGAATTTGCCCGACTGGATGTCCGACAGAACGGCTTTCATGCGGGCTTTGGTTTCTGCGTAAGGCAGAATCCGCGGGCCGGAAACATACTGACCGTATTCGGCGGTGTTCGAGATCGAGTAGTCCATGTTGGCGATGCCGCCTTCATAGATCAGGTCGACGATCAGTTTCACTTCGTGCAGGCATTCGAAATAGGCCATTTCCGGCTCGTAGCCAGCTTCGACCAGCGTTTCAAAGCCCATACGGATCAGTTCAACCAGACCGCCGCAGAGAACGGCTTGTTCGCCGAACAGGTCGGTTTCGCATTCCTGACGGAAGTTGGTTTCGATGATGCCCGAACGGCCGCCACCGATGCCCGAGCAATAGGACAGACCGATTTCCATCGCTTTGCCGGTTGCGTCCTGGTGCACAGCCACCAGGCAAGGCACGCCGCCGCCTTTGGTGTATTCGCCACGAACGGTGTGGCCCGGGCCTTTGGGGGCCATCATGATAACGTCAACGCCGGGCTTCGGCTCGATCAGGCCGAAGTGCACGTTCAGGCCGTGTGCAAAAGCAATCGCCGAGCCTTCTTTCAGGTTGTCATGCACGTATTTCTTGTAGGTTTCAGCCTGCAATTCGTCGGGCATGGTGAACATGATCACGTCGCACCAAGCCGCAGCTTCGGCGATGCCCATGACCTTCAGGCCTTCGCCTTCGGCTTTCTTGGCCGACGGCGAGCCTTCGCGCAAAGCGACGACAAGGTTCTTGGCGCCCGAATCGCGCAGGTTCAGCGCGTGGGCGTGGCCTTGCGAGCCGTAGCCCAGGATGGCGACTTTTTTGTCTTTGATGATGTTCACATCGCAGTCGCGATCGTAATAAACGCGCATTGGGGCGCTCCTTTATAGGTTGATGGGTGCAGCATAGGGATTTTTGCGTGGGTTCGCGTGCATAGTTTGATCTATTTTCGCATTTGTGGGATAGATCATGCGCAAATTCGAAGATTGGCGAAAATATCATGCAAATTGACGATACCGACCGGCGGATCCTGCGGCACCATCTGGCCGAACCATCGCTGCCGCGCGCCGATCTGGCGGCGCGGGCCGGGGTGACCCCGGCGACACTGTGGCGGCGGCTGGAAAAGCTGGCCGAGGCGGGGGTGATCAAGGCGGATCGCGCGCTGATCAACTGGCGCAAGCTTGGCTATGAGGTAGAGGTTTCGCTGCGCTTCACGCTGGACAAGACCAACCCGCGCGCATTTGACGAATTTATCGCGGCAGCGCGCGAGGTGCCGGAGGTGGTCGGGATTGAAACATTTCTGGGCCGCGTTGATGTGCGGTTGAACGTGATCGCGCGCGACATGGCGCATTACCAAGAGGTGTATCGCCGTCGCGTGCTGGCGCTGCCGCATATTGCCGAGGTGGATGCGCTGATGCTGATTGCGACGATCAAAGAGTCGGAAGGATTGCCGCTGTGATTGATCTGGACGACGTTGACCGGGCGATGTTGCGGGCGCTGTCGCTGGATGGCGGGCTGTCGGCGGGCGAGTTGGGGCGGCGGTTCGGCCTTAGCCAACCGGCGGCGTGGCGGCGGATCAAGCGGCTAGAGGATGCCGGTGTGCTGGCAGGGCGGCAGGTGGATGTGGACCGCACCGCGCTTGGATTTGGCGTGACGGTGTTTCTGGGGGTGAAGCTGGCCACCAAGGGCCGCGTCAGCCTAGAGGATTTCGAACGCGCGGTGGTGGCGATTCCCGAAGTGCAGGTGGTGCAGCACGTCTTGGGCCTGTTCGATTACCGGCTGCGGGTGGTGGCGCGCGACATTGCCGATTTTGAACGGGTGTTGCGGCGGCGGGTGATGACGCTGCCGGGGGTGGGCCAAGTGGAAGCCAACGTGCTTTTGACCGAAGAGCGCAGGCCGGGGCCGATTGGCTAGACGGTTGCGGGCAGGATTATGCGGCTTTGACAACAGCTGCCTTCTGCCAAAAGCGAAAGCAACCTGTCGGTTTTTACACCGCGCGGCCGGCAAATCCGGCTAGATTGCCGCCAAAGGCTTGGCCAAAGGAGAACCACGATGAAACTGCCGCATGCTCATATTGATCCCGATGGTCTGGAAGAATTCTCGGTGGTGTTCACCGATCGGT
>JAHEDL010000519.1 GCA_024641255.1 Pseudorhodobacter sp. | reverse complement strand
TCTTCCATGGCGTGGATGACCATAATGTCACCGCGTTCTTCGGCCATAAGCTGCATCTGCCAATTCCTTTCATTAAAATATGAAGGCAGGCTACGACGCAGAAGTTACCGTTCGGTAAGCGCAGGTAGAAAAACTTAGTTCAGTTGAAACTGGAGCGGGTATCGGCCGTCTTCAAAGTCTCCAAACAAATCCGGCAAATCTGGGTGGCTGACCGGTTCACCGGTTTCGTCGGGCACCAGATTTTGCTCTGATACATAGGCCACATAGTAGCTTTGGTCATTTTCAGCCAACAGGTGATAGAACGGCTGATTGCGCGACGGGCGCACATCTTCGGGGATGGCGTCGTACCATTCT
This sequence comes from Pseudorhodobacter sp., assembly GCA_024641255.1. GTDB lineage: Bacteria > Pseudomonadota > Alphaproteobacteria > Rhodobacterales > Rhodobacteraceae > Cypionkella. The sequence continues at coordinate 1,787 of JAHEDL010000519.1, read as the reverse complement.
TCGGTGTTCGAAAACATCGCGTCTACGTCAAAGACCACACCCCGAAACGGGTGTTTGCGATGCCGCAACACCTGACCGATGTGATATTTGGCCGCGGTTTTCAGCATTTTGATTGGCTCCCCATAGGGTTTTAGTAATCTTTTGCGGAGGCGCTGTCTATTGCGCTGCCTTGCTGTAGGGGAAACAGTCTGTCGTGGTGGGTGTCACAGTTGGCCGTCGCGCGGTGTGTCGTATTTCGCGCACCGCCGACTTTCTGCCCGTAAACCAACGTAAAATCGAAGACATACCCATTTCATCCGGGCGGATTTTCTCGTATCGTCACGACAAAATAAAAGCGCGAGGGGCAAATGAGCAGACTTCTCCGTGCGTCGATATTGTTGCTGGCCCTTGCATCGTGTGGGGGGGGTAATTCGTCGGCGCCTCGTAATTTGGATGACGCCTGCGCGATTCTGCGGCAGCGGCCGACTTTTTATAAAGCGATGAAGGCGACAGAGCGGAAGTGGGGCGTGCCGGTGCATGTGCAGATGGCCGCGATCTATCAGGAAAGCAAGTTCATCGGTAACGCGCGCACGCCGCATCAGTTTGCGTTGGGTGTGATTCCGATGGGGCGGCAGTCGTCGGCCTATGGCTTCAGTCAGGCGCTGGATGGCACTTGGGATGAATACCGTAAAGAGCGGCACCGCTTTGGCGCAAAGCGGGATCGTATCAGCGATGCCACCGATTTCATGGGGTGGTATATGAGCGGCAGCAGCGCTGAGCTGGGGATTTCGCTGGCGGATGCCGAGGCGCAGTATCTGGCTTACCACGAAGGGCGGACGGGGTATGCGAACCAGTCGTACCTTGGCAAGCCGTGGCTGGTGGATGTTGCTGCGGCAATCGGGCAGCGGTCAGAGATGTATGCCGACCAACTGGCCTATTGCCGCCGTTAGTCAGTTGCCGCGCTTTTGGCTTTCGACGTTGATGCTGAACAGCGAGGGTTTGTAATCGACCCCAGTTTTCAGTGCGCCTAGGATCACCGTGGTTTGCTGGCCAAGATCGTCGGTGATCACCCACTGCCGCAGGGCGGTGGGGTTGGCGGTGAAGACAAGCGAGATGCTGCCGTATTCGGGGTGTTCGGGGTCTTGGGCGACGACGTTGGTGGCGGTCTTTTCTTCGGTATGGGCGACGACCATCTTTGCGCCAGCAAGATCGATGTTTTCGGCAAGGATCAGGTTAAGCGGGGTGCGCTTTAGCGGGTATTGTTCGGGGGGCTGGTTTGACTTGTCGTCGAAGATGGCGACTTGGCCGCCGCTGGCCAGAACAAGGGCTTTGTCGGGCGGGGCGTATTCGAAGCGGACGCGGCCGGGGCGTTTGATGTAAAGCTTGCCCGTTGCGATGCTGCCGTCTGCGTTGATCTGGGTGAAGTCGGTTTCGGCGGTGGTCAGGCTGTTCAGATAGCTTGAAATCGCCTGCAACGGGATCTTGTCGGCCAAGGCCGGCACGGTCATCAGGGCGAAGGCAAGCGGGGCGAGGAGGGGGCGAAGCATTTTCATGCCCCTTATATAGCGTAGCTTTGCCCCCCTCGCACCCCCTGCGGCATCACTTGGCGGAGAGGTGCCGAGAGCGGTTTCGTGACCGCGGTCCCAACACGGGACCTTTTTTAGCATAGCGAAATCAATGGCTTGATACAGTGAATTTAAGGAACTCTTAACCTTTGACCGCCGGATCGTCGTAAAGGTGAGCGCGGCCAAGGTAATCGGTGATCTGCCAATGGCCGGGGCTGGTTTCGGTTGCGGCGCTGGGCAGCA
>JAHEDL010000516.1 GCA_024641255.1 Pseudorhodobacter sp. | reverse complement strand
CGCGGCAGCGGGTTTGCGGAATAGTAGCACTCAAGATCATCTTGGGCGGGTTTCACAAGCGCGATCTGTGGGCGGGATTGGGCGGAAATACGGTTCATCTTCAACTCCATGCAGCCTCCCTGCGCCTTACCTAAGGCAAATTGCTGCAATTGCGAAGTGACGATGCTGCATGTGCGAAATGCGGGGGCTGCATGGCTGGCTAGGCAAAGCGGCGCAGCATGGCCCAGACGATCAGGCGGTGCGCCGGGCCGACCGGCAGCATATAGGCCCACCCGAACCGGTTATGCGTGATGACAGATGCGGTGATCGCCAAGCGGTCGGCATCGGTGGTGATGCAGATCATCACGTCAAGGTGGCGGTCGCGGGCCGTCAGGGTCAGCATCGTGTCGGACAGATGCTCGATCAGAAAGAAATCCAGCTTGTCGCCAACCTGCGGGGCGTCCGCCACCGCACCCGAAAATCCGCCAATCCGCGCCACGCCGAAACGGGCCGAAATGGCGTCGCGCAGACGGAACGCGGTTTTCATCCCCGGCAGGGGCCGCGCCATCACCTGCCGCCACGCCTGCAATGGCGTGATCGGCTGCGGCAGGCGGATGCTTTGGCAATCCAGATAGGCGAGATTTGCGCGCGGGGCGACAAGCATGGCTTGGGCAGGCAGCTGCATCGGCTGGGCTTTCGCTGCGGGGAAGTATTAAGATTTCGTTAAAATCACATGGTCAAATATTTGATTTCAAACGGTAAAAAATGGTCCCGCGTTGGGACCACCTAGGTAATGCTTTCCAACCGCTCTTTCGACATGTCGCCCGGAACGATGGTGATCGGGATCGGCAGGCTGCCCGAAGACCGCGTCATCGCCGTGACCAAGGGGCCGGGGCCGGATTTTTCGGTGCCAGCCCCCAAGACCAACACCCCCACCGACGGGTCATCATTGACCTGCGCCAAAATCTCGACCACCGGATCGCCTTCACGGATGATCAGTTCAGGGTTGACGCCCTGCTTGTCCCGCATCCATTTCGCAAAAACTTCGAAATGCGCCTCGATCCGCTCGCGCGCTTCGGCCCGCATCAGATCGGCGACGCCCATCCAGTGCTGGAATTCTTCGGGGGGGATGATCGACAAAATCTGCACCCCACCCCCGGTATGCGCCGCCCGCAGCGCCGCAAATCGCATCGCGTTCAAACACTCTCGGCTGTCATCCAGCACGACAAGGAACTTACGCATTCTCATCTCCCATTACGGCGCGATATTGGCCCCCGGCTGGCCGGAAGGCAAGCCCGCCGCTAGGCCAAGCGCTGCGTCGCCGCCCAGTCCCAATACAGGGCACGGGCGCGTTCGGTGACGGGGCGGTTCGGGTATTGCGTGTCATCAAACGCCTTCACCGCCGTCACCTTGGCAAAGTTGCCCGACAGAAAGATTTCATCCGCCGCATGCGCGTCTTCGAAGGTCAGCACGGTTTCGCGCACCTCGAACCCGTCGGCGCGCAGGTTGGCGATGTGGCGGGCGCGGGTGATGCCGGCCAGAAACGTGCCGTTTGGAATGGGGGTGAACACCACGCCATCCTTGACCAGAAATACATTGGCGGTGGCGCTTTCGGCAAGGTTGCCCATCGCATCGGCTACAAGCGCGTTGCCAAAGCCCTTGGCTTGCGCCTCGACCAACATGCGGGCGTTGTTGGGGTAAAGGCAGCCTGCCTTGGCGTTGCAGACGGCATCTTCCAGAACCGGGCGGCGAAAACGGGTGCGGGTGACGGTGGTGGCGAAATCGGCGGGCGGCATCGCCACCTCTTCCAGACTGATCGCAAAGCCGGTTGCCCCGGCAAGCGGCGCGATGCCCAAGTCAGAGCCGTGCAGCGCCCAATACATTGGCCGGATATAGACCGCTTGGCTTGGGCCATAGGCTTGCAAGCCTTCACGAATGATCGCGGCCATGTCTTCGGGCGCGCAGGTTGGGGTGATCATCAGTGCCGCAGCCGATTGGTTGACGCGGGCGCAGTGCAGATCAAGGTCGGGGCACAGCCCGTTGAAATAGCGCGCGCCGTCAAACACCGAGGTGCCTTGCCAGATGCCGTGATCGGCGGCCTTCATCACCGCAAGATCGCCGTCATGCCAGCGCCCGTCCCAAAAAGTGCGAATGGATGTGCC
>JAHEDL010000149.1 GCA_024641255.1 Pseudorhodobacter sp. | reverse complement strand
GGCTGATGCTGGATCGCCGTGAGGCACCGATGGCGGCGGATCTAGAGGTGTTGCGTTGTCATCCGGCGGCCTATCTGGCGCGGGTGCGGGCGGCGGAACCGCAGGACGGCTGGGCGCAACTGGATGGCGATACCTGGCTGTCGCCGGGGTCGATCGAGGCGGCGTTGCGCGCGGTGGGCGGGGCTTGTGCAGCGGTGGACGCGGTGCTGGCTGGCGAGGTGCGCAATGCCTTCGTCGCGGGGCGACCGCCTGGCCATCACGCCGAAACCGCAAAAGCGATGGGATTTTGCCTGTTTGGCACGGTGGCGATTGCGGCAAAGCGGGCGCTGGACCATCACGGTTTGGCGCGGGTGGCGATTGTGGATTTTGATGTGCATCACGGCAACGGCACGCAAGATCTGCTGTGGGATGAACCACGGGCGCTGTTTGCCTCTAGCCATCAGATGCCGCTGTATCCGGGGTCTGGCAGTCGGTCGGAAACCGGGGCGCATGGCCAGATTATCAATGTGCCGCTGCGCGAAGGCAGTGGCGGCGGGGTGATGCGCGAGGCCTATGAGACGCTGATTTTCCCGCGCATCGCGGCGTGGAAGCCAGAGTTGATCCTGATTTCCGCCGGATTTGATGCCCATGCCGATGACCCGCTGGCGGGGTTGGAATGGCAGGCGCGGGATTTTGGCTGGATCACTGGGCGGATCTGCGATTTGGCCGACGAACACTGTCAGGGCCGGGTGGTATCCTGCCTTGAGGGCGGTTATGATCTGGCGGCGCTTCAGGCCTCTGCCCTTGCGCATGTTGGGGTTTTGCAGGAGCGCGGCCAATGACCGAAAAACCAGTCGCTGAAATGTCGTTCGAAGAGGCGATGGCCGCTTTGGAGGCGGTTGTTACCCAGTTGGAACGCGGTGAAGTGGCGTTGGAGCAATCCATTGCGCTTTATGAACGCGGTGCTGCGCTGAAGGCGCATTGCGCGGCAAAGCTGAAAGCGGCGGAGGAGAAAGTTGAACTGATCCGCGTTGCAGAAGGTCGGGCGGTTGCCACCTCTGCGGTGGAGGGGATGTGAGCTTTTCTGCCCAACTGGCCAGCGATGCCGCGCTGATACAGGCGCGGCTGGACGCGGCCTTTGCCGACAAATCGCAAGAACCGGTGCTGCAGGCGATGGCCTATGCCAGTGCGGGCGGCAAACGCCTGCGCGGGTTTTTGGTGCTGGAATCGGCGCGGATGTTGGGGATTGGCCCCGAAGCCGCGATTTCGGCCGCCGCTTCGGTCGAGGCGCTGCATGCTTATTCCTTGGTGCATGACGATTTGCCCGCGATGGACAATGACGATTTGCGCCGTGGTCTGCCGACCTGCCATGTAAAATGGGACGAGGCGACGGCGATTTTGGCAGGCGATGCGCTGCAAACGCTGGCGTTTGAATTGCTGACCGATCCGGCGCTGGGCAGTGCCGAGGTGCGGATTGCATTGGTGGCAGGACTGGCAAAGGCATCGGGTGCCGAAGGCATGGTGTTGGGGCAAGCGTTGGATATTGCCGCCGAAACTGTAGCCGCGCCGCTGACTCTGCCGCAGATTACCACGCTGCAGGCCGGAAAAACCGGCGCGCTGATCCGGTTTTCGGCAGAGGCTGGCGCGATTTTGGCGGGGGCCGACCCTGCGCCGTTGCGCGGCTATGCCACGGCGTTGGGCCTGGCGTTTCAGATTGCCGATGACATTCTGGACGTGACCGGAGACGCCGCCAAAGCCGGAAAACGCCTGCAAAAAGATGCCAAAGCCGGCAAGGCCACCTTTGTTTCGCTGCTTGGCCTTGAACCCGCCCGCGCCCGCGCCAGTTCTTTGGTGCAAGAGGCTTGCGAGCATCTGGCGCCCTATGGCACAGCGGCTGCCAACCTGATTGACTGCGCCCGCTTTGTGATTGCGCGGGAAAGCTGAGGATAGCATGGCAGACAGACCGAACACCCCGCTGCTTGATCGGGTTAAACTGCCTTCCGATATGAAGGCGCTGAATGACCGCGAGTTGCGGCAGTTGGCCGACGAGTTGCGCGCCGAGACGATTTCGGCGGTATCGGTGACGGGTGGGCATTTGGGTGCCGGTCTGGGTGTGGTGGAGCTGACCGTGGCGCTGCATGCGGTGTTCAACGCGCCGCGCGACAAGATCATCTGGGACGTTGGCCACCAATGTTACCCACATAAAATTCTGACCGGACGTCGCGACCGGATTCGCACTCTGCGCACCGAAGGCGGGCTTTCGGGTTTCACCAAGCGCAGCGAGTCTGCCTATGACCCATTTGGCGCGGCGCATAGTTCAACGTCGATTTCGGCGGCGCTGGGCTTTGCGATGGCGGCAGAGCTGGGCGGCGACCCCGGCGATGCGGTTGCCGTGATTGGCGACGGGTCGATGTCTGCGGGCATGGCATTCGAGGCGATGAACAACGCCGGCCATCTGAAAAAGCGGATGTTCGTGATCTTGAACGACAATGAGATGTCGATCGCACCGCCGGTTGGCGCGCTTTCGGCCTATCTAAGCCGGATGTATGCGGGCCAGCCGTTTCAAGATTTGAAATCGGCGGCGCGTGGCGTGGTTTCGCTGCTGCCCGAACCGTTTCAGGAAGGCGCACGGCGGGCCAAGGAAATGCTGAAAGGCATGGCCGTTGGTGGCACGCTGTTTGAAGAGCTGGGCTTTTCCTATGTCGGCCCGATTGATGGCCATGATCTAGAGCAATTGCTGCCCGTACTGCGCGCGGCGCATGCGCGGGCGACGGGGCCGATGTTGATCCATGTGCTGACCAAAAAGGGCAAAGGCTATGCCCCGGCGGAAAGCGCGCGCGACAAGGGCCATGCTACCGCCAAGTTTGATGTGCTGACTGGCGTGCAGGTGAAAGCGGCGTCGAATGCGCCCAGCTATACCAAGGTGTTTGCCCAGTCTTTGGTGAAAGAGGCCGAGGCGGATGACAAGATTGTGGCGGTGACGGCGGCGATGCCGGATGGCACCGGGCTTGATCTGTTTGGCGCGCGGTTTCCCAAGCGCTGTTTCGACGTGGGCATTGCTGAACAGCATGCGGTGACCTTTGCGGCCGGATTGGCGGCGGGCGGGATGAAACCGTTCTGCGCGATTTATTCGACCTTCCTGCAGCGCGGCTATGATCAGGTGGTGCATGACGTGGCGATTCAGCGCTTGCCGGTGCGTTTTGCCATTGATCGCGCCGGGTTGGTGGGCGCCGATGGCGCGACGCATGCCGGGTCTTTTGATGTGGCGTTCATGGCGAACCTGCCCGGGATGGTGGTGATGGCCGCCGCCGATGAGGCAGAGTTGGTGCATATGGTGGCCACCGCCGCCGCGCATGACGATGGCCCGATTGCGTTCCGGTATCCGCGCGGCGAAGGCGTTGGGGTGGAAATGCCAGCCAAAGGTGTGCCGTTGGAAATCGGCAAGGGCCGGATGATCCGCGAAGGCTCGCGCGTGGCGCTGCTGTCGTTTGGCACGCGGTTGGCCGAAGTGCAGAAAGCCGCCGAGGCGTTGACGGCGCGCGGGGTCAGCCCTTCGGTGGCCGATGCGCGGTTTGCCAAGCCGCTGGACCGCGAGATGATTTTGCAACTTGCCCGCAGCCACGAGGCGCTGATCACCGTTGAAGAAGGCGCGGTTGGCGGTTTTGGCAGCCATGTCGCGCAGTTGTTGGCGGATGAGGGCGTGTTCGACCATGGGCTGAAGTTCCGGTCGATGGTGCTGCCCGATACGTTTATCGACCAAGCTTCGCCCGAAGCGATGTATCGCGTGGCGGGAATGGATGCGGCGCAGATCGAGGCCAAGGTGCTGGAAACCTTGGGTGTGGCGGTGGTGGGCAAGCGGGCCTGACGGCCTGTTGCCCACCAACCCTATCAGGCACGCGGTGCCAGGGCCGTGCGGGTTTTCCACAGGGAAACCGCGACGCCGCTGGCAAGGATGGCAAAGGTGACGCCCAGCGACCATGCCGGCGGGAATTTCTCCAGCCCCATCAGATCGGCCAGAAACACCTTCGACCCGATGAACACCAACAGCAGCGACAGCGCGTATTTCAGATAGGCGAAGCGGTGCAGAATGGCTGACAGCGCGAAGTAAAGCGCGCGCAGGCCAAGGATAGCGAAGATGTTCGAGGTGTAGACGATGAACGGGTCGGTGGTGATGGCAAATACGGCCGGCACCGAGTCGACGGCGAAGACAAGGTCGGCAATCTCGATCAACACCAGCGCCAGAAACAGCGGCGTGGCAAAGCGTATGCCATTGCGTTTGACAAAGAACGCGTTGCCTTCAAGCCGATCCGTGACGTTCAGCTTGCGGCGCAGCAGGCCAAGCAGCGGGTTGTCGGCAATCGAATGCTCTTTGTCGCCCATCAGCAGCATCTTTATGCCGGTGAAGATCAGGAAGCCGGCAAAGACATACAAAAGCCACGCGTATTGCGCGACAAGCGTTGCGCCAAGCCCGATCATCAGGCCACGCAGCACGATGACACCCAGAACCCCCCAGAACAGCACGCGGTGCTGATAGGCGCGGGGGATGGCGAAATAGCTGAAAATCAGGGCGATGACAAAGACGTTGTCCAGCGCCAGCGTCTTTTCCACCACAAAGGCGGTCAGGTAGGCGGCGGTTGCCTCGGGGCCAAGTTGTGCCCAGACAAAGCCGGAAAACGCCAGGCCAAGCGTGATGTAAAGCGCGGAAAGCTTCAGGCTTTTGGCGACGCCGATTTCGGCGTTGCCTTTGTTCAGCAGGCCAAGGTCAAGCACCAGCAGCGCCAGAACCAAGCCAAGGAAAGTAAGCCACATCCAAAGTGGCGTGCCCAAAAATAGTGCAGTCAGGATTTCCATTCGACCTCTCTGTTGTTCGCGCCAGAGGTCAGCCGAAGGGTCCGGGCATGACATCGAGCGCACTCGATGCGGTCCGACATCACGATCCATGATCGTCAGAGGGGCCCGGCCCGCAGGTTCAAGATATGTGTAAGATTTCGCATTTCAACGCCTTAATCGGAAATCCGCGCAAAATCACCCCTTGGTTGCATTAAGTCTTGACGTGAGAGGCTTGATTGTCACCGATGTGCGCATGAAACCCAGACGCCCAACAGGCCATAGCCGCGATCGACGCGGCGACATTGTTCGCGCGGCGCTTAAAGTGCTGCAAACCAAGGGCTATGCGGCGCTGACGGCGCGCAAGGTCGCGGCCGAGGCCGATATTTCGCTGGGGCATATCTCTTACAATTTTTCCGGCATGGATGAAGTTTTGTCGGAAGCCTACAAGCTGGCGTCTGCCACGTTGCGCGCGGCAACCGACCAAGGGCTGGAAACGTCGGCACAAGAGCCTATCGAGCAGGTTAGAGCCTATTTAGTGGCGGGTTTCGGTGATTATTTCCTGCAGCCAGATCACGTGCGCACCCGCATTGACCTGTGGTCGGCGGCGCTGGCGCATCCGGCGATTGCCGAAACCGAACACGCCTTATACCAGCGCTATCGCGACGAGTTGGATGCGTTGCTGATCGCGGTTGCGGGCGAAAATCCAGCGCGGCGCGGCAAGGTGCAGATGGTGTCAGATACGATCATCGCCACGCTGGATGGGCTGTGGCTGGATTGGATGCGGCGGCGCGACAGCCAAGCGGTGCAAAACGGGCTGGATTGCTGCATGTATTTGGTGCGCAAAATTTTGGCGGCTTAATCTGCGGGCGACAATGCCGGAAAAAAGGCCGCCATGCAGGCGATTGCGGTATTTTCGGCTTCGACCAGCGAATAGGGGTCGACCTGCGTGACAAGATCCATCCAAAGACCTTCGGCGGTAACACGAATGGCGCGGGCCACCCGCACCGCATTGCCATTCGGCCCCAGCAAAGCGGCGCATAACTCTTCCAGTTTCGCGACGTATTCGGCGTTGTTAGAGCCGCATTTTTCTTGATAGAGCGGCCGACTTTGCGCTTCGCCCCAAAAAGCACACCAGGCCGCAAGCCGCTGTGGCGTGCAAAGTTCGGGGCGGAAATCGGCGCGGATCAAGGCGGTAAGCTGTGCCGCGGGGTCCTTGGCGGCATTGGCCAAGGCAGTGCGCCAGTTTTGCACATATTCGACCGATAAATACGCGAGGGTTTCCGACAGCAGCAGGTCTTTCGACTGAAAGTGAAAGTTGACCAGACCGTGCGACAGCCCGGCGCAATCGGCAACGTCGGACAGGGTGGTGCGGGCATAGCCCTTGATCGCCAGCACTTTGATCGTGGCTTCGATCAGTTGCGCCCGCCGCTCTTCGCGCGAAAGCTTGCCCATGCTGTGTTACTGCCCTTGTGCCAGCAGCGCCGCGAGGCCTTCGCGATAGGTCGGGTGATGCAATTGCACCTGCAGTTCGGTCTTGATGCGCGCGTTGCTGACCTTTTTCGATTCGCCATAAAAGCTGCGGGCCATCGGGGTCATTTCGGCCTGATCATAGGGCACTGCGGGCGGCTCTGGCAGGCCAAGCAGGGCGGCGGCGTGGGCCAGAACGTCTTCGGGGCGGGCGGGATCATCGTCGCAGACGTTATAGATGCGACCGGGGTTCGGGTGGTTGACCGACCCAAGCAGCGTTTCGGCAATGTCATCGACGTGAATGCGGCTGAACACCTGACCGGGCTTGATGATACGCCGGGCGCTGCCATCGCGCACCTTTTCAAACGGGCCACGGCCGGGGCCATAGATGCCCGCCAGCCGGAAGATATGCACCGGCAAACCGGTGGCTAGCCATTGCCGTTCGGCCAGCACACGGGCAACCGCGCGGGCCGATTGCGGCGTGACGGGGGTATCTTCGTCCACCCAAGCGCCCTGATGATCGCCATAAACCGCAGTGGTTGACAGGTAGCCGACCCATTCTGGCCGCGCGGCGCAGATAAGTGGCAAAGCGGCGTGCAGAAACGGGTCACCCGACCCATCCGGCGCGGCAGAGGCCAGAATATGGCTGGCTTGCGCCAAGGCGGGGTCCAGATCAAAGGGCCAAAGCAGGGGTTCAACCCCGCTGGCGCGCAGACGGTCAAGGTTGCTGGCGCTGCGGGTGGTGCCGATCACCCGCCACCCCAAGGGAAGCAGGCGGGCGGCAAGCGCCGCGCAGGAATAGCCGTGGCCAAGGGAAAGCAGGGTTTTCATGCCGCCAGTATTCCCGCAGGTGACGCCGCCTGCAACCCAGTTGATTTTTAAGCAAGCCCGTGTCGAGATGGCGCCATGACAAAACCTGATTTGACGGCCGCCCTGACCTCGCCTTCCGCCGATGCCACGTTGCGGTTGTATCGGGATTGGGCCGCCAGCTATGAAACCGGCTTTGTGGCCGAAATGCAGTATCGGCTGCCGGGCCATGTTGCGGCGGCCTTTGTGGCCGCAGGCGGGCGTGGGCCGGTTCTGGATGTTGGCGCGGGCACCGGATTGCTGGCAGAAAATCTGCGCGCCTTGGGGTTTACGGATGAAATCGACGGCCTGGATTTTTCGCCCGAAATGTTAGAGAGGGCGGCGGAAAAGCGGCTCTATCATGCGCTTTTCCGGGCCGATGTGACCCAAAGCTTGCCGCTGACGCGGCGGTATAACGGGGTTACCAGCTCTGGCACCTTTACCGCCGGGCATGTCGGGCCAGAGGCGTTTGGCCCGCTGTTGGCGGTGGCGAACCCCGGCGCGCAGTTTGCGCTTTCGATCAACGAACGGGTGTGGACGGCGCAGGGTTTTGACTGGGTGCTGGCCGATTTGCAGCAGCAGGGCAGGATTGCTGACCTGCAACTGATCGAGGTGCAGGTTTACGGCGAAGCGGCGCAACGGCTGGATGCCGAACACGCCAATGACCATGCGCAGGTTGCGCTGTTCCGCGCGGTGTAGGGGCGTCATCAAGACTTTACTTGCGAAATTGCAGGCTGCGGCCTTAGATGGCCGATCAAAAAAGAAGAAGATGAACCGATGAATGATGCTTCCGCCCGGGTTCTGACCCCGGACAGTTTTCCCGCCGAAACCTTTACCGATGCGGCCAAAGCCGTCGCGCGCCTTGAGGTGCTGTATCTTGAGGCCACTGGCTTTCTGTCACGCCATTTCAGCGCGGCGGTAACAGGCGCCAAGCCTGCCAGCCGTATTCGCGCGTTTTATCCAGAAATTCGCTTGGCGGTTGCCAGCCATAGCAAAACGGACAGCCGGCTTGCCTTTGGCCATGTGGCGGGCCCCGGCTTCTATTCGACCACGATCACCCGCCCCGATCTGTTTCGCAATTATCTGGTGCAGCAGATCAGCCTGTTGATGCAAAACCACGATGTGCCGGTGCAGATTGGCTATTCTGACACGCCAATCCCGGTGCATTTCGCGGTTGCGGGCAATCCGGCAGTGTCGGTGCCGCAAGAGGGGGTGCTGGAGTTTTCGCTGCGTGACGTGTTCGATGTGCCGGATTTGGCAACGACGAATGACGACATCGTTAACGGCACCCGCACCCATAATGCCGATGGGTCGGCCCCCTTGGCGCCGTTTACGGCGCAGCGGGTGGACTATAGCCTTGCCCGTCTGTCGCATTACACCGCGACGGACGCGACGCATTTCCAGAACCACGTTCTGTTTACCAACTATCAGTTCTACGTCGATGAGTTCGAAGCCTATGCCCGCACCGCGCTGGCAGACCCAAGCTTGGGCTACACCAGCTTTGTGGCGACGGGAAATCAGGAAATCACCACGGCGGATGGGCTGATTGCGCCCTCATCGAAAACGCCGCAGATGCCGACCTATCACCTGAAGCGGGCGGACGGGAACGGCATTACCTTGGTGAACATTGGCGTTGGTCCGTCGAACGCAAAAACCGCCACCGACCATATCGCTGTGCTGCGCCCGCACGCCTGGTTGATGGTGGGGCATTGCGCGGGGCTACGGAATTCACAAAGCCTGGGCGATTTTTGTCTGGCGCATGCCTATCTGCGCGAAGATCATGTGCTGGACGATGATCTGCCGGTTTGGGTGCCGATTCCGGCGTTGGCGGAAATTCAGATCGCCTTGCAAGAGGCGGTGGCCGAGGTCACGCAACTGGACGGCTATGAGCTTAAGCGGATCATGCGGACCGGCACGGTGGCGACGATTGATAACCGCAATTGGGAATTGCGCGACAAATCCGGCCCGGTGCGTCGGCTGTCGCAATCGCGTGCCATCGCGCTGGATATGGAAAGCGCCACCATCGCCGCCAACGGCTTTCGGTTTCGGGTGCCCTATGGCACTTTGCTGTGCGTTTCCGACAAACCGCTGCATGGCGAGTTGAAGCTGCCGGGCATGGCTTCGGAGTTCTACAAGACCCAAGTCAGCCGCCATCTGCAAATTGGCATCCGCGCGATGGAGCGGTTGCGTGACATGCCGATTGAACGGATTCATAGCCGGAAACTGCGGAGTTTTGAAGAAACCGCCTTCCTGTGACGTGCGGAAATCCCTTATTTTGTGCATAAAGCACTTGCCTTGGCGACGGAAACCGTGAAAAGCGGGCATATTCGCCTGACAGGTACGAAAAAGGCCCACGGCTACAGGATGGGTCGGAAAGAAGGATATAAAATGACCAAAGCGATGACCAAAACCCAGTTGCTGGCCGCTATTGCAGACGCCATGGGCGCAGATAAGAAAACCGCTTCGGCCGCACTGGATGCTGTGGCTGCTGTTGTGGCCCGCGAAGTGGCTGACGGTGGTTCGGTGACCCTGCCGGGTCTGGGCAAAATGGTGTGCCGTGAGCGCCCGGAGCGTCAGGTTCGCAACCCGGCCACTGGCGAGACCGTGACCAAAGCTGCTGACAAGCAGGTCAAATTCTCGATCGCGAAAGCGCTGAAAGACAGCGTCAACGCCTAAGGTTGAATTGGCCCTTGCGGGCCGCTGCAAGGCTTGAAAGGGTCGCCCAAGGGGCGGCCCTTTTCATTTGGCGGGACACGTAGATCATGGACATTCGTGCGATTTTCATGGGGTTGGCGTTTTCGCTGATGTGGTCATCGGCGTTTGCCACGGCGCGGATCATCGTGGCGGGCGCGCCGCCGTTGATGGCGCTGTCGCTGCGGTTTCTGATCTCGGGGCTGCTTGCCGTGGTGGTGGCGCGGGCGCTGGGGCAAAGCTGGCGGTTGTCTGGGCCGCAGGCGCGATCTGTGGTGATTTTTGGGCTGTGCCAGAACGCGCTGTATCTGGGGTTGAATTTCATTGCGCTGCAATGGGTCGAGGCATCGCTTGCCTCTATCATCGCCTCGGCGATGCCGCTGATTGTGGCGCTGTTGGGTTGGGTGTTGCGCGGTGAAAAAGTGTCTCTAATCGGCCTTTCGGGTCTACTTGCGGGTTTTCTTGGCGTTGCGCTGATCATGGGCGGGCGGGTTGAAGGCGGCGCTGATCCGGTTGGGATTTTGCTGTGCATCGCGGGGGCAACGGCCTTGGCGGTGGCCACGCTGACGGTGCGGTCGGCCAGCGCGGGCGGTAACCTGTTGATGGTGGTGGGGTTGCAGATGCTGGTCGGGTCGATGGCGCTGGGGCTGGTTTCTGCGCTGTCAGAGACGCATCATGTGGTGTGGAGCGTGCCGTTGGTTGTGGCGTTCTTTTATCAGATCTTCGTGCCGGGTCTGACGGCGACGCTGCTGTGGTTCACGCTTGTGCGGCGCGTTGGCGCGGTGAAAGCGGCGGCGTTTCACTTTCTGAATCCATTCTTCGGCGTGATGGTGGCAACGCTGCTGTTGGGCGAACATATTGGCACGCTGGATATGATCGGCGTCGGCATCGCGGCGGCGGGGATTTTGGCGGTGCAGCTTTCGCGGCTAAAGACGGTGGCCTAAGGGCGGCTTGCACCGCCCTTGGCTGTGGTAGGGTAAAATCAGGCTCTAATAGCCTTACAGAGCCGCAAATCCGGCATCCAATGCCGACAGGATCACCTGAACATCGGCCGAAGTCAGCACCAAGGGCGGCGACATGATGATGTTGTTGCCCGACACCCGAACCATCGCACCTTTTTCATAGGCGACGGCCTGCACCTTGCCCGGAACCGGCTTGTCGGCGG
>JAHEDL010000620.1 GCA_024641255.1 Pseudorhodobacter sp. | reverse complement strand
AGCTTTTCTTGCGTGGTCCAGCCCATCGCGACCAGATCCGGCAGCGGGATGCCGCCAACGGTGGAATACCGGGTCAGCGGCACCATGGTGTCGCCGTGGCCGCCCAGCACGAAAGCGGTGACATCGCGCATCGAGACGTTGAATTCGACCGACAGGAAGTGACGGAAGCGCGCAGAGTCAAGCACGCCAGCCATGCCGACGACCTTGTTGTGCGGCAGGCCCGAGAATTCGCGCAGTGCCCAGACCATCGCGTCAAGCGGGTTGGTGATGCAGATCACGAAAGCGTTCGGCGCGTGGGCCTTGATGCCTTCGCCAACCGATTTCATCACTTTCAGGTTGATGCCCAGCAGGTCATCGCGCGACATGCCCGGCTTGCGCGGCACACCAGCGGTGACGATGCAAACATCAGCGCCCGCGATGTCGGCGTAAGAGTTTGCGCCCTTCATGTTGGCGTCAAAGCCTTCGGACGGGCCCGACTGCGCGATATCAAGAGCTTTGCCCTGCGGAGTGCCTTCGGCAATGTCGAACAGGATGATGTCGCCAAGTTCTTTGATCGCGGCGAGATGGGCGAGCGTGCCGCCGATCTGGCCTGCGCCGATAAGCGCGATTTTAGGGCGTGCCATGTGGGCCTCCGAGAGGGGTTGTATACAATGGTATGCTAAACCCGAACCCCGCGAAGTGCAAGCCCGCCGCAGTGCGGCACGGCAAGCCACTGGTCGGTTTGAAGTGTTTGCGCTAAACCTTTGCGCGGGCATTCCAAACAGGCAGCGACGGGCCGGTCGGGCCGGCATCGCGGTGATCATGGGTGATTCCGCAGGCAGGGGGAAGAGCCATGATGCATGGATTTTATCGGATAGGCGGCAAATAATGGATGGGGCGATGTTTTGGACTTTGGCCGTGCTGGCAGCGGTGCTGGTGGGCATGGGCAAGGGCGGTATGCCGGTGGTGGGGATGCTGTCGGTGCCGGTGCTGGCGCTGGTGATGTCGCCGGTGACGGCGGCGGGGCTGTTGCTGCCGGTCTATGTGGTGTCGGACATGTTCGGGCTTTACGCCTATCGCCATGCGTTTGATCGTCGGGTGCTGGCGATCTTGTTGCCGGGGGCGACGCTGGGGGTGGTGGCGGGTTATCTGACCGCAAGCGTGGTGTCAGAGGCTTGGGTGACGGTGTTGATCGGGTTGATTGGCGTGGTGTTCGCGCTTAACCTGTTGATCCGGCACAAAACCCATGCCGCGCCGCGCCGCGCCGAAGTGGCGCCGGGACTGTTTTGGGGCGGGGTAACGGGCTTTACCAGCTTTGTCAGCCATTCGGGCGGGCCGCCCTACCAAGTCTATACGATGCCGCTGGGGATGCAGAAGGCGGTGTTTGCCGGCACCTCGACCATTGCGTTTGCCTATATCAACGCGATCAAGCTGATCCCGTATTACATGCTGGGGCAGATCAACCTGCACAGTCTGGAAAAGGTGCTGGTGTTGATGCCGGTGGCTGCGGTTTCGGTGTTTGCCGGGGTGCGGTTGGTGAAATGGTTGCCGGAGAAGCTGTTTTTTCAGTTGGTGACATGGGCGCTGTTGCTGGTGTCGATCAAGCTGATCTGGGATGGCGCCAAGGGGCTGTAACGCGGCTGGGCCCATCCGGCTTGGGTGGCAAGGATAAGGCCAAGGAAGCCAAGCGACAGGGCGAACAGGGTTTTTTCCATCGGGCGGGCCTTTGTTTTGCGGGAAGCTCCGGCCAGTTTGCGGCAGGGCGGCAAGCATTTGGTTAAGGCTGCGCGCAGGAATTTCTGCGCTGCGGCATTTCCACCCTTGCCGAAAGTGGCGAAATGGGGCCTTTTGGCGCAACAATCTTGCTGGAGAGAATCATGGCTGCTCGTCCCTTCCGTTCGGTGCTGTATATTCCCGGATCAAAAGAGCGTGCGTTGGACAAGGCGCGCGGGCTGGCGGCGGATGCGATTATCTTCGATCTGGAAGATGCGGTGGCGCCCGAAGAAAAGGTTGCGGCGCGGGCGGTGCTGGCCGAGGCGCTGACGGCGGGCGGCTATGGGGCGCGGGCGCGGATCGTGCGGGTGAACGGGCTGGATACGGCTTGGGGCGCCGAGGATCTTGCGGTTTTTGGCGCGCATCCGGCGGTCGAGGCGCTGCTGATCCCCA
>JAHEDL010000145.1 GCA_024641255.1 Pseudorhodobacter sp. | reverse complement strand
GCCCAAGCGCTTTCCTAGCGCGGGTCTATCAGCCTGATCCTTTGCAAGGAATGAGTGACGGGCCCGCGTGACGTATGTCAGCAGGTAATGCAGCAAATGCCGATGATGCCCGTGGTTTTCATGGCGCTTGCCTAGCCGAAATTCTGGCGCACGCCAAGCCTCTTGTTGTCGCCAGCCGCCTGCGACACAGTGCCAAAAGGGTATGGGAGCCGGAAATGAACCACGACGATCTGCGCCATTGGTCGAAACACGCCGCCGATTGGGCGCATGACTATCACGCAACCCTGCGCGACCGTCCGGTGCGCGCGCCGCTAACCCCCGGTGCCATCGCCGCACAACTGCCCGCTACGGCCCCCGAAACCGCCGAGCCGATGCAGCAAATCTTTGCCGATTTCGAAGCCATCGTGCCACCGGGCATGACGCATTGGCAGCACCCGCGCTTCTTTGCCTATTTCCCCGCCAATGCCGCCCCGGCGTCGATGCTGGCCGAACAACTGGCCAATGCGATGGCCTGTCAGGGCATGCTGTGGCAAACCTCGCCCGCCGCCACCGAAATCGAACAGGTGATGATCGAATGGCTGCGCGATGCGCTGGGTCTGCCCAAGGGCTTTACCGGCACGCTGCACGATTCCGCCACCACCACCACGCTTTCGGCAATCTTGACGATGCGCGAACAGGCAACCGCGTTTGCGGGCAACATCGCGGGCCTGTCGGGGCAGCCGCAGCTGCGGTTCTATGCCAGCGCCCAAACCCATTCTTCGGTCGACAAAGCCATTCGGGTCGCCGGGGTCGGCCAGGAAAATCTGGTCAAGATCCCCACCGATGCCGGATTTTCGATGCGACCGGGCGCTTTGGCAGGCGCGATTGCCGCCGACAAGGCGGCCGGGTTGCTGCCCGCCGGGGTGATTTTATGCGCGGGCGGCACCTCTATTGGCGCGTTTGACCGGATTGCCGAATGTATCGCGGTGGCGAAGGCGCATGATCTGCCGATGCATGTCGATGCGGCTTGGGCCGGGTCTGCGATGATCTGCCCGGAATTTCGTGCGCTGTGGGCCGGGGTCGAAGGTGCTGATTCCATCGTGTTCAACCCGCATAAATGGCTGGGCGCGCAGTTTGATTGCGCCGTGCAATTTCTGCGTGACCCGACGCCGCAGGTAAAAACGCTTGGGCTGCGGCCGACCTATCTGGAAACCGCCGGGCGCGAAGAAATCGTGAACTTCAACGAATGGACAGTGCCGCTGGGTCGCCGTTTTCGCGCGCTGAAGCTGTGGTTCACCTTGCGCGCCTATGGTTTGGAAGGCTTGCGCAACCGCATCCGCAACCATGTTGCCTGGGCGAACGAGGCTTGCGCGGCGCTTGCGAAACTGGATCAGGTTCAGATCGTAACCCAGCCAATTCTTTCGCTTTTCACCTTCGCGCTGAAAAACGATGCCGCAACCGAAGCCTTGCTAAATCGCATCAACGATGATGGCCGCATTTACCTCACGCAAACCCGCCACGATGGCCGCTATGTCATCCGGGTGCAGGTGGGCCAATTTGATTGCACCCGCGATGATGTGATGATGATCCCGCAGGTTGTGGCCGAATTGCTGCCGCGCTGACAGGATTTGTCACTTGCCGACCGGGCGGCCCACAGGACACCATTGCCGCATGTGCAATCCGGGGGCCGCCATGCGCTTTTTGACAAGTGTTGTTTTTCTAGCGGCCGCAGTGCCAACGCTGGCCGTGGCGCGCAATGTGTATGACAGCCACTTCGCCGGTGCGGGCAACCACGCCTGCTTTGTGCGCAGCTACGATACCGACCATCTGGCCAAGCACCCGCAGCAACAGGTGACGCAAATCGGCGTGATGATTTCACCGCTGGGCGGCGACGGCGCAGAACCGATGCTGGATGTTTTCGTGGCGTTTCGCGGCACCGGATTTGAATATCACGGGCTGGCCGATTGCCACCGCAGCGGCGACACCCTTGCCTGCCAGATGGAAGGCGATGCCGGCAGCTTCACCCTGACCGGCCAGAAAAATCACAAGATTTTGCTGACGGTTGGGCGTGACGATCTAAGTTTCGAAGGCGAAACCGATTTTCGCACCCTGTCGGGCAGCAGCGGCGACGATCGCAGTTTCCTGCTGCCGTCGCTGCCTGCCGATCTGTGTTATTAGGCGTTCTTTTCTTCCAACAGCAGCCATTCTTCTTCGGCCGCTGCCAAAGTGGCTTGCCGCTCTGCCATGCCTTCCGACGCTTTGCGGAACTTCACCGGTTCTTTGGTGAACATCTCTGGGTCGGAAATGAAATCAGACAGCTTGTTGATCTCGGCTTCCAGTTTCGCAATCACGCCGGGCAAAGCCTCTAGGCGCTTTTTCTCTGTAAAGCTAAGGCCTTCTGCGGCTTTCTTCGCAGCGGGCTTGCTTTGCGGCGCATAAGTCGGGCTGGATGGTTTTTCCAGCACCACACCGCCAGAGGCCTGCCGCTGGGCGGCATAATCCGACCAGCCGCCCGGATAGGCGGTGGCATGGCCATTGCCTTCCAGTGCAACCGTCGCGGTGGCGATCCGGTCGATGAAATCGCGATCGTGGCTGACCAACAGCACGGTGCCGTCGTAATCGCCCAAGATGTCTTGCAGCAGATCCAGCGTTTCAACGTCCAGATCGTTGGTCGGTTCGTCAAGAATCAACAGGTTAGACGGTTGCGCCATCAGTTTGGCCAACAACAGCCGCGCCTTTTCGCCGCCCGAAAGCGACCGGACCGGCGCGCGGGCCTGCCGTTCATCAAACAAGAAGTCCTTCAGATAGGCGACGACGTGTTTGGGGTTGCCGCGCACCATCACCTGATCGGAACTGCCCGAAACCGCCATCAGCGGATCGTTGGTCAGGCTGTCCCACAGCGTGGCATTCGGGTCCAGCCGCGCCCGCGCCTGATCGAACACCGCGATTTCCAGATTGGTGCCCAGCGAAACCGAGCCTTCATCCGGCGCGAGTTCGCCCGTCAGCATCTTCAGCAGCGTGGTTTTGCCAACGCCGTTCGGGCCAACAAAGGCAATCCGGTCACCACGCAGCACGCGCAGATCAAAGCCGTCAACAATGGTCTTGCCGCCAAAAATCTTGACCAAGCCCTTGGCCTCGATCACTTTTTTGCCCGACTGCGGACCCGATTCCAGCTCTAGCGCGGCGGTGCCTTGGCGGCGGATTTGGCTGCCACGCTCTTCGCGCAGCGCAGCCAGCGCGCGCACGCGGCCCTGATTGCGCTTGCGCCGCGCAGAAATGCCTTCAACCGCCCATTTCGCTTCGGCCTTGATCTTGCGATCCAGCTTGTGGCGGGCTTCGTCTTCTTCGGCCCAAACGGTTTCGCGCCATTCTTCAAACCCGTCAAACCCGGCCTCGCGGCGGCGGATCTGGCCGCGGTCGATCCACAAGGTTGCCTTCGTCAGCGCCCGCAAGAACGCACGGTCGTGGCTGATCAGCACAAAGGCGGTGCGGGTGTTTTTCAGCTCTTCTTCCAGCCATTCAATGGCTTGGATATCAAGGTGGTTGGTCGGTTCGTCCAACAGCATCAATTCAGGCGCTTCGGCCATCAGCTTGGCCAATGCGGCACGGCGGCGTTCACCGCCCGATGCGGTTGCAACCGGGGTGTCGGGGTTAAACTTCAACCCTTCGGCCACCATCGGCACCTTGTATTCTTCGCCCACAGGCAAACGCGACGCCGCGTAATCGCCCAAGGTTTCAAACCCCGACAGATCGGGGTCTTGTTCCATATAGCCCACCACCACGCCGGGCGGCACCACGCGCAAGCCTTTGTCAGGTTCAACCAGACCGGCCATCACCTTCATCAATGTGGATTTGCCCGAACCGTTGCGGCCAACAAGAGCCACCCGGTCGCCGGGTTGAACGACAAGATCAAGCTCGTCGAATACGGGATTGCCGCCGAAAGTCAGCGAGATGCCAGAAAGCTGGAGAAGGGGTGCGCGTGCCATGCCCGTCAGGTAAGCGGTGGCGCGGGCGGCGTCAATTGGCGATGGCACGCAAAGCGCGGGCGCGGGCGGGGGGAATGCGGGCAATTTCAACGCCGGTGAAGACATGCAGCGTATCAAGCGCGCGGTCGATCACCGCATGGTCACTGACCCAGCCACCCATGCCAAGATAGGTGCGCAACAGCGGCGGCACCCCCAGCAGCGCGGTTTTTCGGTCACTTATGGCGGCGCGCATTAGCGCATGGCGTTCGACCGCCTTGGGCAACGGTTGCCACATCGGCGGTGCCAGATGATCGGTTAGCAGCGCCAGCGCCATCTGGTGCCGCGCCGGATCGCTGCCTTCGAACGACGAACAGCCGAACAACAGCGTGACAGACAGATCATCCACCATCCGCGCCATCGCCCCCCATGCCAGCCGCAAGATGTCGGGGTCATGCCAGCCCGGATCAAGACAGAACCGGCCCAGTTCCAACTTTGCGCCCGCAAAGGCATCCAGCGCGGAAAGGTCATAAAACTGCGCCGAATAGCTGTTCGCCATGGCGCAACCGGGGGGCAATAGCAGCAGCCGATAGCAGCCCACCAAAGCACCACTGTCGCACTCTTCCAGCAGCACATGGCGACAGGCCGCGTCATACACATCGGCGTCCACGCCTTGCACCGCACTGTTGCGCGCAACAAAGCGGCGGTGGCGCAGGCCTTGGGCGCGGGCGATATCGCTGGCATCTTGCGCCAGCCGCGCACGGTATCTGCCTTTTACAAGCGAAAGCATCGTTACAAGAACCGGGGTTTAAGGATCAGTGCCGTAAGGCTAAGTTTGCGCCGCGCCCGCCGTCAGCGCAAGCCAACACCGGAAAGACCCCGCATGCGCCCTTTGCTTTCCCGCCGTGACAGTCTGTGCCTGTTGGCCGCCGCCGCCAGCAGCCTTGCGCTGCCATCCGCCGCACAAACGCCGCTGCCGCGTCCCGAAACCTGGGCAGAGCCGCTGTCGCTGCCCGGTGTGCCGGATTTGCACCGCGTTACGCCCGCGCTTTATCGCTGCGCCCAGCCCGATGCGACGGGCTTTGCCAATCTGGCAAAGCTTGGCGTGCACAGCGTGATCAACCTGCGCCGCAGCGTCGATGATGCGCCCTTGGCGGCGGGCACCGGGCTGACATTGGTGCATATCAAGATCAAAATCCGCCATATCCGCGAAAATCAGTCGGCGCAGATCATTGCCGCCCTGCGCGCACTTGTGGCGGCGAAACCGCCGGTCGTGGTGCATTGCACTCATGGTGCCGACCGCACCGGCCTGATCATCGCGCTGTGGCGCATGTTGTATCAAGGCTGGAGCCGCGAAGCCGCCACTGCCGAACTGGTCAACGGCGGCTTTGGCTTTCATGTCGTGTGGCAGAACATCCCGCATTATCTGGCCACGGTCGATCTGGTCTGGCTGCGCGCCAAGGTCGAGGCCTAAAGAAAAGCTCGGGCCCAAAAACAAAAAGCGCAAGGCCCTGCGGCCCTGCGCTTTGATCTTGCGGTGTTGCGGACGTTACTTAACCAAGGCGTCGGTCGAAAGACCACCGATGTTGCCAAACAACTGCCGCAACAAGCCAACGCTCTTGATGTTTTCTTTGGTGACGCGGCGGGAAATCGGCACGATCTGACCTTTTTCCAAGCCAAAGCGCTCGACGTTTTCAACAACGCCTGCGTCGTTGAAGCTGATCGCCACCACTTCGCGCTGTTCTTCTTTCGGAGCAAGCGCGCCGAAAGTTTTCCACCGGCTTTCGACGTAATACCAACCCACATCATTCAGCAGGCCTTCGGCTGACGGGCGCCCGATATAGGTGGCCACCGTGTCGCGGGTATCTTTGCCCACCGTGATGCGCGCAAGTTCTTCATCGGTCGGCGCATATCCATGGTTGCGATAGATTGGCGCGCAGGCCACTGCCACCACCATCATCAGCACAGCAATCGCCAGACGCATCCCGCCACGCGGGGTGACTTTAGCCGTCATACCGTTATAATCCGCCATCCCAGCCCTCACCCTCGCAGCCAAAGCAAACACCGCCACACTTGCGCCAGTCTCAGCGGACCAGTATCGGAAGGTGAAACGCCGTTTGCCAAGGCGTGTTGCGATTGGCTTACAGAAGGTCGCGGCTCTGTTCAAGAATGGAACGCGCTTTGGCCGACAAACGCCGAGAAAACCGCAAGAATTGGCGTCTGATACGCTTTGGAGAATGACGATGACCGAAACCAACGCCCCCTCGCCCGCTGCAGACCCGTCTTTGCCGCATCAGCTTTATCGCACGGCATTGGTCTCGGGCCGCAAGACCCTACGCTTCACCTTCACCCCGAACGAGGCTGAACGCGCGGCGATTGCCGCCTCACTTGATCTGATTGATCTGCCGGAATTCACCTTCAAGGGCGAATTGTCGCCGATGGGCCGGGTTGACGTGGTTTTGCGGGCCGATCTGACGGCTTTGGTGGTGCAGCCCTGTTCGGTTACGCTGGCCCCGGTGCGCAGCCGTTTGGCCGACAGCACCGAACGGCGCTATCAGCATGACTATGTCGATCCGGATGCGGATGAGCTGGAAATTCCCAGCGAAGATACTGAACCGCTGCCCGAAAGCATCGACGTGGCGGCTGTGGCGGTTGAAGCGCTGGCGCTGGCGCTGCCACTTTATCCGCGCGCGCGCGGTGCCGAATTTGGCGAGGCCGCTTTTGCAGCCCCCGGCATTGAGCCGTTGAAATCGGAAACCCTGAAACCCTTTGCCGGGCTTGCAGGTCTGGCCGACAAACTGAAAAAGTCAAACGAACCAGAGGTTTGACCAGATCGGTGCTTGGCTGCAGAAAGGGGCTTGCACATGGCGGAAATCCGGCTATGTTCCGCGCCTCATCAAGGGCTTTTTCGCGTGGCTAAAGTTTGCGCGTAACGGCTATGAAATATAAGTAAAATCCGGGGCCTGTCCCCCACTATCCGAGGTCGTGACATGGCTGTCCCGCAGAACCGCACCACCAGCTCCAAGCGCAACATGCGCCGCTCGCACGACGCGTTGGTTGCTGGCAACCCGCAAGATTGCACCAACTGCGGCGAGCTGAAGCGCCCGCACCATGTGTGCCCGTCCTGCGGCCACTATGATGCCCGCGAAGTCGTGGCAACCAAGGCTGTCGAAGTAGACGAGGACGCGGCGTAAGCCGCCCCTTTGCTGCTTGCCCCATGGGACCCGGATCTGAAACGCCGTCGAACCTTGGTGCAAGCCGCATCGTCATATCTGTTGACGCGATGGGCTCAGATCGCGGACCGGGGGCTGTAGTCGCCGGTCTTGTGCTGTCTGCAGCCTCGCTTCCTGATGCTTCTTTCATTCTGCACGGCGATGAAGTGCAGTTGCTGCCGCTTCTGGCGCGCCACCCCGAGCTTGGCTCGCGGGTGGAAGTTCGTCATGCCGCCCGCGTGGTGACAATGCATGACAAGCCCAGTCAGGTGATGCGCCACGGCGACGGCACCTCGATGTGGTCTTGCATTGATTCTGTGAAGAATGGCGAAGCCAAGGTTGCGGTGTCTTGCGGCAATACCGGCGCGCTGATGGCGGTGTCGATGATCCGGCTGCGCAAATTGCCGGGCGTGAATCGCCCTGCCATTGCCTGCCTGTGGCCGTCGCGCAATCCGGGTGGCTTCAACCTGATGTTGGACGTTGGCGCCGACATCAAGGCAGAGGCCGACGATCTGCTGCAATACGCGGCAATGGGCGCGTCTTATGCCCGCAACGGCCTTAATCTGGCGCGTCCGCGCATCGGCCTGCTGAACGTCGGCACCGAAGAACACAAAGGCCGCGCCGAACTGAAGGTCGCGCACGACCTGATCGCCAATGCCGCCGAAGCTGGCAGCTATGATTTTGTCGGCTTTGTCGAAGGCGGCGATATTCCGTCTGACCGCGTTGATGTCATCGTCACCGACGGGTTTACCGGCAATATCGCGCTGAAAACCGGCGAAGGCACCGCAAAGCTGATTTCAGACTTCATGAAAGAAGCGTTCAACGCCGGGATCTTGTCAAAATTTGCCGCCCTTCTGGCGTTGAACTCGCTGAAACGCCTGCAGCGTCGGATTGATCCGCGCCGCGTCAATGGCGGCGTGTTTCTGGGCCTGAACGGCACGGTTATCAAATCACACGGCTCGGCCGATGCAACCGGGGTTGCTGCCGCGATCACGCTGGCACACCAGCTTTCCGGCGCGGGCTTTTTGGAACGGCTTGCGGCGCGGCTTGCGTCGACAGGCCGCGCGGGGCAGGATGCCGCCGCAGATGGGGCGGAGGCAAAGGCCAAACAATGACAATACGCGCCGTGGTTAAGGGCGTTGGGCATTATTTGCCCGAACGTGTCGTGCCGAATGCTGACCTCGAAACCCTCGTTGAAACGACGGATGAATGGATCAGGACCCGATCCGGGATCGAACGTCGTCATTATGCTGCAGAAGGCCAAACCACATCCGATCTGGGCACGCGCGCGGCACAGGCGGCTTTGGCCGATGCCGGGCTGACTGCCGATGATATCGACGCGATCATCCTGGCCACCTCGACCGCCGATCTGACCTTTCCGTCGGCCGCCACGATGATTCAGGGCAATCTGGGCATGACGCGCGGTTTCGCCTTTGACGTGCAGGCCGTTTGTGCCGGTTTCGTGTTTGCGCTGACCAATGCCAACGCCTTGATCGTTACCGGTCAGGCCAAGCGGGTGCTGGTGATCGGTGCCGAAACCTTCTCGCGCCTGATGGATTGGAAAGACCGATCGACCTGCGTGTTGTTTGGCGATGGCGCTGGCGCGCTGGTGCTGGAAGCCGCCGAAGGCGACGGCACCACCGCAGACCGTGGCGTGCTGGCAACCGATCTGAACAGTGACGGGCGCTTCCGCGATTTGCTGTACGTGGATGGCGGCACCTCGACCGGGGTCACCGGCCATCTGCGCATGGAAGGCAAAGAGGTGTTCCGCCACGCCGTCGAAAAACTGGCGCAAACTGCGCATGCCGCGCTGGAAAAAGTCGGCCTGAGCGGCGGTGACGTGGATTGGATCGTGCCGCATCAGGCCAACATCCGCATCATCGAAGCCACCGCAAAGCGGATGCAGGTGCCGATGGATCATGTGGTCGTCACCGTGCAAGACCACGGCAACACCTCGGCTGCATCGATTCCCCTTGCGCTGTCGGTTGGCAAGGCGCGCGGCCAGATCAAACAAGGCGATCTGCTTGTTACAGAGGCAATCGGCGGCGGTTTGGCATGGGGCGCGGTGGTTTTGCGCTGGTAAAGCGGCGAAATCCACATTTAAGAACGCCCGCCAAGCCCCTGTTATTGACTTGTGATTTTAATCTGCGCATCGTGTCCCAATAACCCGGGGGGGATATGATGAGCGAAAAGACTCTAACACGAATGGATTTGTCCGAGGCCGTCTTCCGCGAGGTTGGCCTTAGCCGCAACGAATCGTCCGAGCTGGTCGAAGCGGTGCTGCAACACATGTCGGATGCGCTGGCATCGGGCGACACCGTAAAGATTTCTTCCTTCGGCACGTTCTCGGTGCGCGATAAAACCGCCCGCGTCGGCCGCAACCCGAAAACCGGCGACGAAGTTCCGATCTCGCCGCGTCGCGTGCTGACCTTCCGGCCCTCGCATCTGATGAAAGACCGCGTGGCTGCTGGCAAGAAGCGCTAACAAGCGGATAGGCCAATGACAAAGTCGCCAGACGCCTTCCGGACCATTTCGGAAGTGGCGGACGAACTTGAAACCCCGGCGCATGTGCTGCGGTTTTGGGAAAGCCGCTTTCCGCAGATCCGCCCGGTGAAACGGGCGGGCGGGCGTCGCTATTATCGGCCTGCCGATGTGGCGCTTTTGACCGGTATCAAGCATTTGCTGCACAACGAAGGCATGACCATTCGTGGCGTGCAGAAAATCCTGCGCGAACAGGGCGTGCGCCATGTGGCGGGCCTGTCGGGCGCACCAGTGCCAGACGACATTGATCTTGACGCTGAAGCCGCGCTCGAAGCCGCCTTGGCGTCGAATTTCGGTCTTGTCGATGCCGATGACATCGAACCAGAGCAGGCCGAAACCGCAACCGTGGTTGCCTTGGAAACCGCCCTGCGCCGCAGCGACGTGCCGCTGCCAACAACCCCGGCAGAGGTGATCGCAGTATTTCCGGCCGCTGCCCCAGTGGCAACTTTGGTGGCAGCCCCAGTTGCAGTGGCCGAACCGGTGCCAGAAGCGCCGTTTCATGCGGTGGAAGACGATGGCGGCGATGCCATTATAGACGCGCCCGCGCAACCGGCGCTGTTCCAACCTTCGCTGTTTCCCGAAATCGAAACCGCAAAGCCGCGCCGCCCGCGCGAACCGGCCCCGATGGCCGAACCAAGCGCCGCGATTGCAGTCGATTCGCCGCCCGCAGCACAGCCAACCGAAACGCCCAGCCTGATCGCCCGTTTGCGCGCCCTGCCGCCGCTTGCGCTACGCCCGCGTCACGCCGAAGCCGCAGCGCTGCGCGACCGCGCTTTGGCCTTGCACGACCGCCTGCAAGCCGCCCCCGGCGCAATCGCGCAAACACACTGATCGCCTTGCGCTTTCCTGCTTGCCCCCGCCCGGAATATTGTTATGAAGACGCCGTGTCGGGCCATAGCGCAGTCTGGTTAGCGCGTCCGTCTGGGGGGCGGGAGGTCGAGAGTTCGAATCTCTCTGGCCCGACCAAAATCAAAACCGCCCGCCTGCCGCTTGGCAGCGCGGGCGGTTCTGTTTCAAGCATAGTCCAGTCGCAGAGGCGAACATGAGCCACACCGGTGTCCTTCCCGCGCAAGCCCTGCGCCAGTTGATCGAAACCGGCGCGCTTGCCGCCGATCCTGCGATCATCCCGGCGCAGATCCAGCCTGCCAGCCTTGATCTGCGGCTTGGCACCACCGCCTACCGCGTGCGGGCGTCGTTTCTGGTGGGCCAGAACCGCACCGTGGCCGATCGCATTGCCGAATTTGAAATGCACCGCATCGACCTGACCGATGGCGCGGTGCTAGAAAAAGG
>JAHEDL010000617.1 GCA_024641255.1 Pseudorhodobacter sp. | reverse complement strand
ATCAACGCGCAGGCCGTCCATGTGGTATTCTTCCAACCAATACAAAGCGTTGGAAACCAGATAGTTCTGCACCTCTGCCCGGCCATAGTTGTAGATCAGGGTGTTCCAATCTTGATGGAAGCCTTCGCGCGGGTCTTGGTGTTCATAAAGCGCCGTGCCGTCAAAGCGGCCAAGCCCATGCGCGTCGGTCGGGAAATGCCCCGGCACCCAATCCAGCAACACGCCAAGCCCGCGCCGGTGCGCGGCATCCATGAAGGCACGGAATTCGTTAGGGGTACCGTGGCGGATGGTGGGGGCAAACAGGCCAACCGGCTGATAGCCCCAAGACCCGTCAAAGGGATATTCAGAAACCGGCAGCAGTTCGATGTGGGTAAAGCCCATATCCGCGACGTAATCGACCAGTTGTTCCGCCAGTTCTACATAGGACAGCATGCGGTCGCCGGGCGCGCGCCGCCAAGACCCCAGATGCACCTCGTAAACGGAAATCGGCGCTTCGATGTTCTGATGCGCGCCGCGCGTGGCCATCCATTCGGCATCGTGCCAATCGGCATGATCAATCCGCCGCACAACGCTTGCATTTGCAGGCGCGTGTTCAGAGCCAAAGCCAACCGGATCGGCCTTGAGCGGCATCAACGCCCCGCCTGCGCCGCGAATTTCGTACTTATACGCCTCGCCTTCGCCAATTGCAGGCAAGAAGGTTTCCCAAACCCCGGTCCCGCCGCGCCGCCGCATCGGGTGGCGGCGGCCATCCCATTGGTTGAAATTGCCGACCACCGAAACACGTTCAGCGTTCGGTGCCCAGACCGCAAAATGCGTGCCAAGCACCCCTTCATGGGTGATGACATGCGCGCCAAGCACCTGCCAAAGCCGCTTGTGCGACCCTTCGCCTAACAGATATTCGTCCAACTCGCCCAGAACCGGGCCAAATGCGAACGGATCTTCGCCTTCCCATTCGGCACCATGGCCCTGCCAGCGCAGCCGATACTCTGCCTTGCGGGCAAGTTCGGCCGCAAACAGACCCGGAGCGCCTTTGACCGGCTTTGCCGCCACGGCTTTGCCAGACTTGCCCGTCAACACGAACATATGTTCGGCACCGGGGTCAAACCCCAGCACCACCCATTTGCCGCCCCGCTTGTGCAGCCCCAAAACCGAAAACGGATCGCCATGCCGACCTTCTGCAATCGCGGCTGCGGCTGCGGGTTCGATAAGAAGATCGGTCATGGCAACCTCGATTCATTAAAGGGCGGAAGGGATCGTCCAGACGTCTTTCATATAGCTGCGAATGGTGCGGTCCGAACTGAAGAAGCCCGAACGCGCGGTGTTCAACGCGGCCATTTTCACCCAACGATCGCGGTCTGCATAGGCAATATCGACCTGCCCCTGCGCGACATCGTAAGCGTCGAAATCTGCGGCCACCAAGAAATAATCGTGGTGCCAGACCCGATGCACCAGCCCGTGATAGCGATCACGTTGATCGGGGCTGAATTGGCCTTCGGCAATCGCCGCCAACACGCCTTGCAGCGCGGGGCTGGCTTCGATGGCTTTCTTCGACTGTTCCGGGTCTTCGCGACGTTTCATCGCTTCGTCGGTCGTCATGCCGAACAAGAAGAAGTTTTCGGCGCCAACCTCTTCCAGAATTTCCACATTCGCGCCGTCAAGCGTGCCAATGGTCGGCGCACCGTTCATCATGAACTTCATGTTGCCGGTGCCGGACGCCTCTTTGCCCGCCGTGGAAATCTGCTCTGACAGGTCTGCCGCAGGGATCAGACGTTCCGCCATCGAAACATTGTAGTTCGGCGGATAGATCACCTTCAGCCGGTCACCAACTTCGGCATCCGCATTAATAACCGCCGCCACATCGTTGATAAGGTGAATGATTTCCTTTGCCACAGCATAGCCCGGCGCAGATTTTCCACCAAAGATCTTGACGCGCGGCACCCAGTCTTGCTGCGGGCTGGTCTTGATGCGCTGGTAATGCGCGACGGTTTGCAGAATATTCAAAAGCTGGCGCTTGTATTCGTGAATACGCTTCACCTGCACATCGAACAGCGCATCGGGGGAAACAGATACGCCCTGCTCTGCCTTGATCCAGCTTGCCAGCGCCACTTTGTTGATGCGCTTTGCCGCGTCAAAATCGGCGCGGAAGGCT
>JAHEDL010000615.1:388-2152 GCA_024641255.1 Pseudorhodobacter sp. | reverse complement strand
AAGGCAATCGCGGTTAACCGCGAACCGACGCTTCCCATGACAACACCTGCACTGCCATACGACCGCGCTTGCCTTCGACAATACGCAGGCAAACCGCTTCCCCCGCTGCCAGATCGGCAAACCCGGAGTGCCGCAGCACTTCAACATGTACGAACACATCTTCAACGCGGCCAAACACATTGGCAAAGCCAAAGCCCTTGCCTTTGTCGAACCACTTCACCCGCGCCGGTTCCAACGGAAGGTTGGCAATTTCCTCGGGCGTCGTTTGCGCTGTATCTTCCCCCAGCGGGAATGCAACACCGACCGGCGGTTCAATTTTCAGAACCTCGACAGCCTGCACACCGCGTGCGGTCTTCTGCACATTTACCGTGATCTCTGCCCCATCAGCGACAGAGCTTTGCCCATAGTTCCGCAGCACGTTTGCGTGCAGCAGAATATCCCCCGAATGTTCATCGGAGACTATGAAGCCAAAGCCCTTGGCTGGATCGAACCACTTTACACGGCCGTGCAGTGTCTGCACGTCCAAATCATCTTCAGTCATAGAAGGACCGTTTCCCCAGATAGAGCCCCTAAGAGCATGACATGTGGCCAAACCTTAGGCAGTTGCAAGGGCATTTCTTTTGTACTTATGTACAAGATTTTTTCACGCTTCGTGAAATTCACGGGTTTAGCCGGCTAACTTCCCATTTACTTTCAACAGCTTGTCGCGACCAGCGAAAGCGATCATGCAACCTAAAGCTTCCGTCCGCCCAAAATTCCATCTCTAAAGGGACAATGCGAAAACCGCCCCAAAATGGCGGACGCTTCGGATTTGGGCCATGTGTGGCGGTTATTTTGGCAACTTCGGCCATCAGGGCGGTGCGCGAAGACAGCGGTTGCGACTGTTGGCTGGCCCAGGCACCCAGCCGCGATTTCAGGCTGCGGCTGGCATAATAGGCGTCGGCAGCTGACCCCTCTTCGCGACCGACAAGGCCGCGCACCCGCACCTGACGGCGCAATGACTTCCAATGCAACACAAAAGCCGCCTTGCCCGACGCAGAAAGCTCTTGGCCCTTTTTCGATCCGTAGTTGGTGTAAAACACGAAGGCATCCGGCTCGATGTCCTTCAGCAGCACCATCCGCACATTCGGCAGACCATCGCCATCCACCGTCGCCAGCGCAATCGCGTTCGGATCATTGATCTCTGTCGCCTCGGCTTCCGTCAGCCAGCGTTGCGCGATCACAAAGGGATCATCGCCCGCAAAAATGCCCGTCCTATCCATCTTGGTCCTTCCCTGACAAAACCCGCGCCCTTGATGCAACGCGACCTTTCGCCTACACAGCTTTTTCAGGAAACAGGGTGGACGGGGAAGACCGAATGTCAACCGGAGTCGTGTCAGGCGAACTTATGGCAGGAAAACGCGGCCTCATCATGGGGCTGGCGAATGACAAATCTATCGCATGGGGCATTGCACAAGCACTTGCCGCCCAAGGCGCAGAGATTGCATTTTCCTATCAAGGCGAAGCACTGAAAAAACGGGTCGAGCCGCTGGCGGCGTCGATCGGCATGAACGAGTTCATCGAATGTGACGTGTCGAACGAAGACTCGATTGATGCCTTGTTTGCGCATTTGCAAAAGCTGTGGGGCAAGATTGATTTTCTGGTCCACGCCATCGGCTTTTCCGACAAGAACGAACTGCGCGGCCGCTACGTTGATACCAGCCGCGCCAACTTCTTGATGACGATGGATATTTCCGTCTTTTCGTTCACCTCGGTCTGCCGTCG
>JAHEDL010000615.1:0-378 GCA_024641255.1 Pseudorhodobacter sp. | reverse complement strand
CCGAAAAGGTGATGCCGCATTACAACGTGATGGGCGTCGCCAAGGCCGGACTGGAAGCTTCGGTGAAATACCTTGCCGAAGATCTTGGCAAAGACGGTATCCGCGTCAACGCCATCTCGGCTGGTCCGATCAAAACGCTGGCTGCCAGCGGCATCGGCGATTTCCGCTATATCATGAAGTGGAACGAGCTGAACTCGCCGCTGCGCCGCAACGTGACGCAAGAAGAGGTTGGCAAAGCCTCGCTTTACCTGCTGTCAGACCTTGGGTCGGGCACCACCGGTGAAAACCTGCATGTTGATGCGGGCTACCATGTTGTCGGCATGAAGGCGGTCGATGCGCCCGATATCGACGTTGTGACGGGCCGCAAAGAGTGACATT
>JAHEDL010000142.1 GCA_024641255.1 Pseudorhodobacter sp. | reverse complement strand
GGTCACCATCATCCCCCGCACGCCGATCGCGGTCAGCGCTTCGCGGACCTCGTCCAGCTTGTAAGGCTTGATGGCGGCAATGATCATTTTCACGATGCACCCCTTTTCTATCCCGAGGCCTTTGCTGGCCCTCGCTGTCAATCAGGCGGCTTTCGCAGGTGCAGCACAAGTTTGCGGCGCTTTTAGAACCTGCCAACAGCCGCAATAGCACATTTATTATACATCAAATCCGACAATCGCTCAAATATTAAGCTTACGCAGGTTGCGAATCGCCTGCGGCAAGGCCGAAGATTCTGAACCGACCGGATAGAGTGAACGCTGGTTTGACCAAGCGATCAAATATTAGGCGGCGACTCTCTGCGAAACGACTCTGCCAACGCTCCACATTCCAAACCGAACGGGATAGAGTGTGACAAACACCTAAACGGGGTACAGGCAGGCATGGCGGGCACGGGCAAAGGGGGAAGACCCCTGGTGGCGGACAGACGATACGGGTCGGTCAAGGCAAGCACGCGGTCGGCCCCGCCCCCGAAACCACCGCGCAAAACTGCCGCCAAACGCGCGCCGCGCCGCAGGTCATCAAACCCGCTGGTGCGGCTGGTTGCCGGCTTTTTCAGCATGATCTGGCGCATCGTCTGGGGCGTGTTCTGGCGCGTTGGCATTGTATCGGCACTGATCCTTGCCGGCATCGTGTTCTACTTTTCGCAGCAACTCCCGCCCGTCAATGCACTGCTGGATGCCCGCGCCAAGGGGTCGGTCACGCTCTTGGATCGCAACGACACCGTGTTTGCATGGCGCGGCGAAACCTTCGGCGGTCAGATCACCTCTGACACCGTGTCGCCCTATCTGCTGCACGCCGTCATTGCGACCGAAGACAAGCGGTTCTACCACCACTTCGGCGTCAGCCCGCGCGGCATTGTCTCGGCCATTTCGATCAACCTTGCCGCCGGGCGCGGCCCGCTGGAAGGCAACGGCGGGTCGACCATCACGCAACAGGTGGCAAAACTGCTGTGCCTTGGCGTGCCCTATGACACCGCAAAGTGGAAATCTGAAAGCGATTATGAAGAAGACTGCCGCTCTGGCGGGGTCTGGCGCAAGCTGAAAGAAATCCCTTACGCGATGGCGATGGAGGCCAAATATACCAAGGCCGAAATCCTGACGATCTACTTCAACCGCGCCTATCTTGGGGCTGGCGCACGCGGCTTTGAGGCGGCGGCGCAGCGCTATTTCGGCATTTCCGCCAATCAGGTCACGCCGGCACAGGCGGCCATGCTGGCGGGCTTGCTGAAAGCTCCCACCAAATATGCACCCACCAACAACCTGAAACGCGCGCAAGACCGCGCCAATGTCATCATCGACCTGATGTTGGAACAGGGTTACCTGACGCCGGAAGAGGCCGCAGACGCCCACGCCCACCCCGCCGAACTGTCAGAGGCGGCGCAGACCAAATCCGGCGGCTTCTTTGCCGATTGGGTTATGGAAACCGCTCCCGATTTCCTGACCAAAACCACCACCGAAGACGTGATCATGCGCACAACGCTGGATCAAAAGCTGCAAAAAGACGCCGAAGAAGCGTTGGCTTGGGTCTTTGACAACAAGGTCAAAGACGGGTCCAAAGCCCAGGCCGCCATCGTGGTGATGAGCGCGGATGGCGCCGTGCGCGCGATGGTTGGTGGGCGCAAGATTGAAGAAGCAGGCTCGTTCAACCGCGCCACGCAGGCGCTGCGGCAAACAGGCTCTTCGTTCAAACCCTTCGTCTACGCCGCCGCCCTTGATCTGGGGTGGAGCCCGTCTGACTTCGTCGAAGACACCCCGCTGACCATCCGCATCCCCGGTTCTGGCCCGTGGACGCCCGACAACTATGACCACGAATTCAAGGGCCTGATCACCCTGACCGAAGCCTTGAAGGAAAGCCGCAATATCCCCGCTGTTCGGGTATCCGAAGCGGTGGGTCGCGAAGCGGTGCGTGCCGTAGCCTCTGGCTTTGGCATTCAGTCCGACTTGGCGGCGGGGCCGGCGCTTGCGCTTGGCGCATCTGAATCAACGCTGATTGAAATGACCGGCGCCTATGCCGGGATTTTGAACGGTGGCTCTGCCGTGACCCCTTACGGCTTGGTCGAACTGAAGCTGAAAGGCGAAAACGAAGCCCTGATGGGCGCAGGCGGCGGCATTGGCGAACGGGTGATTTCCGAACAGGCCGCACAACTGCTGACCTATATGATGGCCCAAGTCGTTGACAGCGGCACCGGCACCCGCGCGCGGCTTGATGGCCACCCCGCTGCAGGCAAAACCGGCACCACCTCGGCGGCGCGCGATGCGTGGTTCATCGGCTTTACCGCCGATTATGTCACCGGCGTCTGGATTGGCTACGATGACAACACCCCGCTGAAAGGCGTCACCGGCGGCGGGCTTCCGGCCGAAATCTGGCACGAGGTGATGACCCGTATCGAAGACGGCATCCCGCCACACGACCTGCCGATGATCGTGCCCGAACCGCGTTTGCCGCCGCAAAGCGCGCAACCAACCGAACCGGCGCCTGAAATCGCGCCAGTCGATCCCGGCGCAGCGGGCAACGGCGATAACGCCGTTGACTCGCTGATCCGCGACCTGCTTGGCAAGGGCAACTGACCAAAAGCAAAAAGGCGCCCCGTTTGGGACGCCTTTTTGTTTTCTATTCCGTAGATCTTACGCGGTTTTAAGGTCGGTGATCAGCGCGTCGATGTTGCCTTTGCGCTTGTCCAGCATCGCGCCAACTTCGGTCCGTTCCGATGCCAGCATGTTCACGCCTTCAATGATGATGTTGAAGAACAGGTTCTTGCCCGACTTGTCCGACACATGCCACCGCACGTCAAACGGCGCTTGGCCCTTCAAATGCGCGACGGAAATCACTTCGTAATAGCTTTTCACCGCACGCGCGTCGGTAACTTCGATCCGCCCGCCAATGAACT
Organism: Pseudorhodobacter sp.; assembly: GCA_024641255.1. Taxonomy (GTDB): domain Bacteria; phylum Pseudomonadota; class Alphaproteobacteria; order Rhodobacterales; family Rhodobacteraceae; genus Cypionkella. The sequence goes on along the minus strand of JAHEDL010000142.1, from coordinate 8,059 downwards.
CGCGGAAGCGCGAACCGTATTTGCGGCTGATGTAACCCTGAAACGCTTTGGTGAAGCTGCTCATCTGCGCCTTGCTGGCCGACTTTGCCGCCACGCCCAGCGCCGAACGTGCAATCGCAGGCACGTCGGCATAGCGAATGAAGATCCGCTCGAAATCGCCATACATCGCCTGCTCGCTCTTGCCAGAGTCGATGGTGGCGTTGATGTCGCGCACTGCCTTGTCGATCAAGGCCCGTGCATCATCGACCGTCAGCGCCAGCGACGGCAGTGGCAGCGCCAACGCCACCGAACCAAGCGCAAAACCTGCCGCAAAGCGGCGGCGGGACATCATCGAATGATTACTCTGCATAGGGGTCCTCAAAGCTGTCGTCTGCCGGGGTCTGACCCAGCTGGTAGTGGCGGTTCTGCAAATATAGCAGGCGGGTCTGCGCGTAGCTGTCCGCACTTCCATATAGGATAGAATCAACGGTTTCGGCATGACGAGCGCGTGATTCAACTTTATCCAGAACCTGCGCTGCCGTGCCAATATAGCTTTCCGGTGGCTTCACGAAAAGACCCAGCGGATTAATTGCATAATCCACCACACGTCCAAAAGTATCGCGCGCCGTCGACGGGCCGATAAACGGCAGCTCCATATAGTAACCTTCGTTCACGCCCCAGACATACAGCGTCTCGCCAAAGTCGGTTTCCTTGGCCTCAACCCCCATCGCCCGCGCCGGATCGAACAACCCGCCCAGCCCGATGGTCGAGTTCACTGCAAACCGCAGCGTGTTATGCGCCGCGCGGCCCACCCGCAGCTGCAGCAGGTCGTTCAACACATCACCCGGCGCATCCAGATTGCTGGCGAAATTCTTCACCCCGGTCGCAAACGGCCCAGTCCCGCTGCCCCCCGCGCCTTCGGCAATCGGGCGCAGCACGGCTTTATCCAGCGCCACGTTAAAGGCATGCACATGCCGGTTTTCGGCCTCATGCGGATCGTTGATTTCCGACGAAACCGGCGGCCGCGCACATGCGCCCAGCGCGGCAAAGCCAACCACACCAACACACAGCACGCCAAATCGGCCAATCTTTTCAGAAATAGATGGAATCAAATCGGCCATACTTCTACATTCCCGCAAGAGTTCATTGCCAAGTTTATATTTTGTCCACCTATGACAAGGAGTAAGCTGCGCTTTGGGCCAATACAACGGCCAAACGTGGCATCAAGGTAACGCCGGTTAATCTCCGCCGAACCATTGGCTGCGTATAAGGCCAAAACGGGCAGGGACGGAGACGGCGCATGAGCCAACCAGACAACCGCCGCGGCGAGGCCGAGATTCGCGCCGCATGGACGGATCAGCGCAATCTGCTTTGGGCCGTCGGCCTGTTTTCCGTCTTCGCCAACCTGCTGCAACTGACCGGTTCGCTTTACATGCTGCAGGTCTACGACCGTGTTTTGGGCAGCCGGTCGGAAGCAACGCTTGTGGCGCTTTCGGTGCTGGTGACCTTCCTGTTCATCGCGATGGGCATCCTTGACAACGTCCGCGCCCGCGTCATGGCCCGCATCGGCGCCATCATGCAAGACCGGCTGGATCGTCGGGTGTTTTCCGCAGCCATGCGCCGCCTGACGCTGCAACCCAACGAACCCACCGCCATCGCCGCCCAGCGCGACCTGGAAGCCATTCAGCGGCTTTGGGCCTCGCCGGTGCTGCTTGCGGTGTTTGACATCATCTGGATGCCATTCTTCTTCGCCGCGATCTTCGTGTTTCACCCCTTGCTTGGCATCCTGTCGGTCGGCGGCGGCGTGGTTTTGATCATCGTCACCGTGTTAAACCAACGCCTTACCCTTGCGCCGCTGACCCGCACCAACAACCTCACCCTCGCGGCAGAGCGGATGTCAGATCTGATCAAGTCCGAATCCGAAACCGTGCAGGCCCTTGGCATGACCACCGCCGCCTTTGACCGCTGGCAAAAAGCGCGCGGCGCGGCGCTGGCCGCAAGCATCACCGCAGGTGATGTTGCAGGCAGCTTTGGCGGCATTTCCAAAACCTTCCGGGTGTTCCTGCAATCGGCCATGCTGGGCCTTGGCGCGTGGCTGGTGCTGAAAAACGAACTGTCATCTGGCGCAATGATTGCGGGTTCCATCCTGATGGGCCGCGCCTTGTCGCCCATCGAACAAGCCATTGGCCAATGGGCGGTGATCACCCGTGCCCGCGAAGGCTATCGCCGCCTGTCAGAGCTGCTGACCCGCAGCCCGGACGAGCCGCAGCGCACCGCGCTGCCGTATCCCAAAGCCGTGCTAGAGGCGCAAAATCTTACCGTCATTCCGCCGGGCGAATTGCAGGCGGTGCTGCGCGCTGTCAGCTTCCGTCTGGAGCCGGGGCAGGCAATGGGCGTGATCGGCCCGTCAGGTGCGGGCAAATCCACCTTGGCCCGCGCCCTGATCGGGGTCTGGAAACCGGCGGGCGGCAAGGTGCGGCTGGATGGTGCCACGCTTGACCAATACGACCCCGATGTTCTGGGCAGCTACATCGGCTATCTGCCGCAGCGCATCGCCTTGTTTGATGGCACCATCGCGGAAAATATCGCGCGTCTGCAAGACCATGGCGACGCCGCCAAGATCGTTGATGCCGCCAAGCGCGCCGCTGCGCATGACATGATCATCAAGCTGCCCGAAGGTTATGATACCCGCATTTCCCAAATCGGTGGCAGGCTGTCGGGCGGCCAGATTCAGCGGATCGGCCTTGCCCGCGCCCTTTACGGCAACCCGGTGATTCTGGTGCTGGATGAACCCAACTCCAACCTTGATAACGATGGCACCATCGCGCTGAACACCGCGATTCGCACCACGAAAGAGGCTGGCGGCGCGGTGCTGATCATGGCGCACCGCCCCGCCGCCATTCAGGAATGCGAACTGCTCTTGGTGCTCGAAGACGGTATGCGCCGCGCCTTTGGCCCCCGCGATGCCGTCTTGCGCGAAATGGTGAAAAACCACTCTCAAATCACCCAGACCAGCGCCCCCGGAGGCGTATCATGAGCCAAACTCCGGCAAAAATCCCCGCCCAAACGCCCCCCGCGCCGCGCATCGCGCCGGTATCGGCATCACCCGCGCTGGCACCGGTTTGGTCGGCCCGCCGTCCGGTTGCCGTCGGCCTTGTCACCATCGCGCTTTTAGTTGGCGGCTTTGGCGGCTGGTCGCTGTTGACCGATATTGACGGTGCCATCGTCGCCCCCGGCCAGCTAGAGGTCGATCAAAACCGCCAGATCGTGCAGCACCCTGACGGAGGTGTCGTTGCCGAAATCGCGGTGAAAGAGGCGCAGGCGGTCAACGCTGGCGATCTGTTGATCCGGCTTGATGGGTCGCTGTTGCAATCCGAACTGGCCATCGTCGAAGGCCAGCTGTTCGAAGCTTTGGCCCGCCGCGCCCGGCTAGAGGCTGAACGCGATGACAAGCAAGACCCGGTTTTCACCGGCGAATTGGCCGAACTGGCAAAAACCCGCGCCGATGTTGCCGAACAGATCGACGGTCAGCGCAAGCTGTTCTTCGCCCGCAAAGAAAGCCTCATGCGGCAAAGCGAACAGCTTGATAAACGCAACGCCCAGATTTCGTCGCAGATCGACGGCATCGACGCCCAGACCGCCGCCGTCAACAAACAGCTTGGCCTGATCCAACAAGAACTGACAGATCAGCAAAGCCTGCTCGACAAGGGCCTTGCACAATCCAGCACGGTTTTGGGGCTTGAACGCGAAGCCGCGAATTTGCAGGGCAACATGGGCGAGTTGATCGCCTCAAAAGCACAAGCGCAGGGCCGCGCAACCGAGGTTGATCTTGAAATCCTCCGCCTTGCCGCTGTTCGCCGCGAAGAGGCGAACACCCAGTTGCGCGACCTTGGCCCGCAGGTGCTTGAAATGGCCGAACGCCGCCGCGCCCTGATCGAACGCATCGCGCGGCTTGATATCCGTGCACCTGTGTCCGGCGTGGTTCTGGGGCTGCAAGTCACCACCCCGCGCTCGGTTTTGCGGGCGGCAGAGCCGGTGCTTTACATCATTCCGCAAGACCGCCCCTTGGTGATCACCGCGCAGGTCACGCCGATTCACATCGACGAGGTGCATGTTGGGCAAAAGGTGCGGCTGGCCTTCCCGGCTTTTTCCGCCCGCACCACGCCGGAAATCTTCGGCCACGTTGCCACCGTATCCGCCGACGCGCTGGTGGATCAGCGCACACAGGCACCGTTTTTCCGGGCCGAAATTTTGCTGGATGAGGGCGAGTTGGCCAAGCTGAAAACCCAAACCCTGCTGCCCGGCATGCCGGTCGAGGCGTTTATCGAAACCGGTGCCCGCTCGCCGATGTCCTATCTGCTTAAACCCTTCACCGATTACTTCAAACTGGCCTTCCGCGAACAGTAACACTTGGCACACGCCGTCCTTGCCAGCAATGGTTGACGGATCGTTAACGCAAACATCTAAGTGTTTGATTTTTCGTGCCGCAACCCCGTGTCGCACTGTGCGACACGGGCCTTGCCGGAACGGCTTCGCCCCGTTAGCCTGCCGCCAAATCAGCTTTGGAGCCCGACAATGTCCAGCATCGAAACCCGCCTCGCCGAACTTGGCGTCACCCTGCCCGACGCCCCGGCCCCGGCGGCCAACTACGTGCCCTTCGTTGTGGTCGGTAACCTTGTCCACATCTCGGGCCAAATCAGCCAAAACGCTGGCGGCCTGATCAAGGGCAAGCTTGGTGCCGATCTTGATGTCACTGCGGGTGCCGATGCGGCCAAATCCTGCGCCATTTCGCTGCTGGCACAGCTGAAGAAAGCCTGCGGCGGCGATCTGTCGCGCGTCGTCCGGGCCGTGAAACTGGTTGGCTTCGTGAATTCGACCGCCGATTTCACTGACCAGCCCAAGGTCATCAACGGCGCCTCGGATTTCCTTGTTGCCGCCCTTGGCGACGCAGGCCGCCACGCCCGCTCCGCCGTCTCTGCTGCCTCGCTCCCCTTGGGCGTCGCGGTAGAGATCGAAGGCCTGTTCGAGATCGCTTGATGCGCGCCCCGCTGCCCGCCGCATTTCTGACAACGCCGCTGGCCCACCGCGCCTATCACAACCGCAGCGCCCGCCGCCCCGAGAATTCCTTGGCGGCGGTGCGCGCGGCGGTCGCCGCGGGCTACGGTATTGAAATTGATCTGCAACTGTCAAAAGACGGCGTGGCGATGGTGTTCCATGATGAATGGATGGAGCGGCTGACCGAAGCCACCGGTTTCGTCAAAAACTACACTACGGCAGAGCTTGCCCAAATCAAATTGCGCGACAGCGACGAAACCATTCCGTCGCTGGCCGAAGTCTTGGCACAGATCGCCGGGCAGGTTCCGTTGCTGATCGAAATCAAGGACCAGACCGACACGATGTCTGAAACCGACGGTCAGCTTGAAGCCGCCACGGCAGCCGCGCTCGTCGGCTACAACGGCCCGGTCGCGGTGATGAGTTTCAATCCGCACGCCATCGCCCATATGGCGCGACTTGCCCCCAAGCTGCCGCGCGGCCTGACCACCTCGGCCTATGATCCGGCAGACTGGGCACCGCTTGCGCCCGAAACCTGCGCCCGGTTGCGACCGATCCCGGACTATGATCGCACGCTGTCCAGCTTTATCAGCCACGAAGCCGCCGATCTGCCCGCCCCCCGCGTGGCTGAATTGAAAGCCCAAGGTGCCACAATCCTGTGTTGGACAATCCGCAGCCCGGAAGCAGAGGCAGAAGCGCGCAAAATCGCCGATAACGTCACCTTCGAATCCTATCCAGCCAAGGTCCCGGCTTGACCCGGCAACAATCTGCACCACCCTTGGTCTGTCTTATCTATCCGCAACGGTCCGGGCGCAGCCAGCGCCCCTCCCCGCCACCGCATCAAGGCTGAATATGAGCGTCGAAGCGCAGCTTCTTACCGGCATGTCCGATATTTCCGCCGCCGAGTGGGATGCCTTGGCCTGCCCAGAAACCGGCCGCGCGGTTGACCCGTTCACCACCCATCGCTTTCTGGCCGCACTTGATGCTTCTTACTCCACAGGCACTGGCACAGGTTGGCAAACCCGCCCGCTGATTCTGCGCGATACCGCGCCAATCGCCGCACTGCCGCTTTATGTGAAATCGCACAGTCAGGGCGAATATATTTTCGATCACGGTTGGGCGCAGGCCTATGAACGGGCGGGCGGTGCCTACTATCCTAAATTGCAGGCCGCCGTTCCCTTCACCCCCGCCACTGGCCGCCGGTTTCTGTGCGATCCGTCGTTGCGCGAAACCCTGCTGGAAACCGCGATCAGCCTTGCCGATCAGAATAAGCTTTCATCGCTGCACATCACCTTCTGCACCGAAGAAGAGGCGCTATCTCTGGCTGGAACTCACGGGCTTTTGCACCGCGTTACCCAGCAATTTCATTGGGAAAACAACGGTTACAGCGATTTCGCAGGTTTTCTGGCCAATCTGTCCAGCCGCAAGCGCAAGATGATCCGAAAAGAACGCGAAACCGCCCAAGCGTCTGGTCTGACCATCCGCGCCCTGACCGGTGCCAATATTGAACCCGCGCATTGGGATGCATTTTGGCGCTTTTACCAAGACACCGGCAGCCGCAAATGGGGCACGCCCTATCTGACCCGCGCCTTCTTCACCGAGCTGCACCGCAGCATGCGCGATGACATTCTGCTGGTGCTGGCGTTCAACGGCACTACGCCGGTTGCAGGCGCGCTGAACTTCATCGGGCGCGATACGCTGTTCGGCCGCTATTGGGGCTGCACCGAAGATCATCCCTGCCTGCATTTCGAACTGTGCTATTATCAGGCGATCGACTGGGCAATCGCCAACGGCCTGTCGCGCGTCGAAGCGGGCGCGCAGGGCGAACACAAACTGGCGCGCGGATACCTGCCGACTCCGGTGCATTCGCTGCACTACATCGCAGATCCGGCTTTCCGCGATGCCGTTGCACGCTATCTTGTCGAAGAACGTCGCGCCGTGGATGAAGAGATTGAAGTTCTTACCGCCTACGGCCCTTTCCGCCGCATCTCGTCCGAGGATTGAATGTTAACATTCTACACTAACCCGCAAAGCCGTGGCCGCATCGTGCATTGGATGCTGGAAGAGGTCGGCGCGCCCTATGAAACCAAGGTCATTCAATATGGCCCTGAAATGAAAGCCGCGCCCTATCTGGCCATTAACCCAATGGGAAAAGTGCCCGCCGTGGTACATGATGGTCAGGTGATCACCGAGGTTGCCGCGATCATCACCTATCTGGCCGACGCCTTCCCGCAAGCCGGATTGATCCCCAGCAACCGCGCCGCATTCTATCGTTGGATGTTCTTCGGCGCAGGCCCAATCGAAGCCGCAGTGACCAACGCGGCGCTTGCGGTAGAAATTCCGCCAGAACGCAGCGGCATGGTCGGCTATGGCAGCCTGAAGGCGGTGCTGAATACACTTGAAGCGCAACTGCTGAAGGCGCCCTATATTTGCGGCGACGCTTTTTCCGCCGCAGATGTCTATGTCGGCAGCCAAATCGGTTATGGCATGCGTTTCAACACAATAGAAGCCAGACCGGCGTTCCAAGACTACTGGCAACGCCTTAGCCAACGCCCGGCCCTGGGCCGGTCAACCGCCCTGAATGACGCGCTTTTGCCGAAAGGATAAGCCATGGACGCCTTGTCGAAAGCCGACCGCGATGCACAATTGCCCGCCTTGGGCGAAACCGGTTGGGGGGCAGTTCCGGATCGGGACGCCATTCGTAAAGTTTGGAAATTCAAAAGCTTTTCAGAAGCTTGGGGCTTCATGACCCGCGCCGCACTTGCCGCCGAAAAGCTGAACCATCATCCAGAATGGTCCAACAAATACAACATCGTCGACGTGACGCTGCTTACCCATGACTGCAACGGTCTGTCTGCGCTGGATATCAGCCTTGCCCGGTTGATGGACAACGCTGCCGGAGCGGCCACGGTTGTGCGCGACCATTCCGAACCAATTTCTTGTTTGTGCGAAGTTCGCGCAAACCGTCAGGCTTGAAATTTACGACTCTTTATTCGCAATCTATGAATAAAGAGTCGTAAACCCGGTC
>JAHEDL010000610.1 GCA_024641255.1 Pseudorhodobacter sp. | reverse complement strand
GCTGGGCGTGGTGGCGGTGGCGGGCAACGTGCCGCTGCCGCTGACCCAGCGCAACAGCCGGATCATCTGCGAACTGGCGGGCAAACCTTCGACCAAGGTCTATGCCGGCTGCGACCGCCCGCTCAAGCGCAAACTGGTCACGGCAGAACATGTGCATGGCAAAACCGGTCTGGATGGCCCGGTGCTGCCCGAACCAACGATGCCGCTACAAGACCAGCACGGCGTTGAGTTCATTATTGAAACCCTGCGGCGCGAACCGGCGCATACCGTCACGCTCTGCCCGCTTGGGCCGTTGACCAACATCGCGCAAGCCTTTCTGCAAGCCCCCGACATTGTCGGCCGCGTGCAACAGATCGTGCTGATGGGCGGCGCCTATTTCGAAGTTGGCAATATTACCCCAGCGGCAGAGTTCAACATTTACGTCGACCCGGAAGCTGCTGATATTGTGTTCAAATCTGGCGTGCCGCTGGTGGTGATGCCGCTGGATGTCACCCATAAAGTGCTGACCACGCGGGCGCGGGTTGAAGCGTTTCGCGGCATCGGATCGGAAGTGGGCCGCGTTGCCGCCGAATGGGCAGATTTCTTCGAACGCTTCGATATGGAAAAATACGGCTCTGAAGGTGGGCCGCTGCATGACCCGACGGTGATTGCCTATCTGATCCGGCCAGAGTTGTTCAAAGGCCGCCACATCAATGTTGAAATCGAAGTTCAGTCAGAACTGACGCTGGGCATGACGGTTGCCGATTGGTGGCGGGTGACCGACCGTCCGGCAAATGCGCTGTTTATCGGTGAGGTTGATGCACAGGGCTTCTTTGATCTGCTGACCGAACGTCTGGCGCGGCTTTAAGCCGTTGGCAACGCGCCCTAACCTGACGGAGGCGGCGGTTGAAAATTCGGCTGCCTCCGGCGGGAGTATTTAAAAAAGAGCAATTATTCATCCTCTTGGCTTAAATATCCCCGCCGGAGGCATCGAACCTGTCAAAAGCGCCGCGTGGTCAAATCCTAGCCAAGCGCATAACCCGCGCCGCGCACCGTGCGCAGCACATCATCACCGCCAAAGGCGCAGAGTGATTTGCGCAAGCGCCCGATGTGAACATCAACGGTGCGGGTGTCGACATAGATGTCGCGGCCCCAAACCCGATCCAACAGTGATTCGCGCGAAAACACGCGGCCCGGTTTTTCCATGAACGTGGCCAGCAGGCGAAACTCTGTCGGACCCAGTTTCAACACCTTGTCGGCGCGGTAGACGCGGTGGGTTTCGGTATCAAGCCGGATATCGCCCCATTCCAGCAGCAACCCCGCCGTGGCAGGCCGGGTGCGGCGCAGTTGCGCGCGCAGGCGGGCCATCAATTCGACCAGTGAATAGGGTTTGATGACATAGTCATCCGCGCCGGTTTCCAGCCCGCGCACCTTATCAACCTCTTCTGATCGTGCTGACAGCATGATGATCGGGATGCCACGGGTTTCGGGGCGGGCTTTCAGGCGGCGACAGACTTCGATGCCAGAGACATGCGGCATCATCCAATCCAACAAGATCAGATCCGGCGCGGCTTCGGAAATCAGCGCAAGGGCGTCTTCGCCGTTGTCTGCGGTCTGCACCTCGAAGCCTTCGGCCTCGAGGTTGTAAGACAGCACCGCACGCTGCGAAGGTTCATCTTCGACCAGCAGGATCGACGGGCGCGGTGCCATCATTCATCTCCAGAGGCCAAAGCGGCTTTGGGGCGGTCGGTGTCGGGCATGGCGCCGGTGGTCAGGTAGATCACCTGTTCGGCAATGCCAGTGGCATGATCGCCGACGCGTTCGATGTTTTTCGCGATGAAATGCAGGTGCATACAGGCGGTGATGTTGCGGGTGTCTTCCATCATATGGGTCAGGAATTCCCGGAACAGCGCGTTATACATCTGATCGACCTCTTGGTCGCGCAGACGCACTTCGGCCGCCAAACCGGCATCGCGCGACACGAAAGCATCAAGCGAGTCTTTCAACAACAGGCCAACCTGACGCGCCATGCGGCGGATCGAACCGGCAGCGCCCGGAATCGGCGCCATGGTGCCCAGCACCAGCGCGCGTTTTGCCAGGTTTTTCGCATAATCGCCGCAGCGTTCCAGGCTGGAGGCAATTTTCATCACCGTCAGCACGGTGCGCAGATCGGTCGCAATCGG
>JAHEDL010000609.1 GCA_024641255.1 Pseudorhodobacter sp. | reverse complement strand
TCTTTTGATGAATTCGCGGTGGCGTGGTTTGTTTCTGGCTTGAATGAAACCCTGCCGGTGAAAGTCCTGGGATTTTTGCAGGGTCAAGTCAGCCCACGTATCAACGCAATTGGTACATTCGTTTTCGTTACCTCGATGACTCTGGTGATTGTTGCGCAGGTTTTACTGACCGGGCGCGGCGCAAAAGCCCAAAAAGCCGCATTGGAAGAGGAGTAAGACATGCAGCGCGATGCCCTTGTTGCCTTTGATGGCGTGATCAAACGGTTTGGTAGTTTTGTAGCAGTGCAGAAGTTGGATTTTGAAATTCGCAAGGGTGAGTTTCTGGCGATCATGGGGTCTAGCGGCTGTGGCAAAACCACGACGCTACGCATGTTGGCAGGACTGGAAGCGCCGAGCGAAGGGGCCATTCGTCTTGCCGGAAAGCCGATCAACGACCTGCCGACATGGAAGCGTGATACGCCGATGGTGTGGCAAAGCCTTGCGTTGTTTCCATTCTTGAATGTGATCGAGAATGTGGAATTTGCATTGAAAATGCGTGGGTTAGGCAAGGCAGAGCGGCGACAGCGTGCGGAAAAATGGTTGGACCGGATGCAGATTTTCGAGTTTGCCAGCCGCAATGTGGCACAGCTTTCGGGGGGCCAGCGGCAGCGTGTGGCGTTGGCGCGGTCTTTGGTGGTCGAGCCGGAAATTCTGCTGCTGGACGAACCGCTTTCGGCACTGGATGCGGCGTTGAAAGTGCGGATGCAGACGGTGCTTAAAACCCTGCAACGCGAAACCGGAATTACCTTTGTTTATGTCACGCATAGCCAATCGGAAGCTTTTTCGATGGCAGACCGGGTCATTATTATGAGCCGGGGTAAGATTGAACAGATTGGTACGCCGCAAGAGATTTATCGCACGCCGAAGACCCGCTTTGTTGCGGATTTTCTGGGGTCTTCGAATATCTTTACCGGCGACGTGGTTCATGCCGATGCGGCCACGATTGGCCTAAGCACGCCCAGTGGGACATTCCGGCTTAATGCGGCGGCGGGCGGTGCAGTTAAAACCGGGCAGCAGGCAACGATTACGGTGTTGGACACCAAACCCGCTCTGAGTTTGGATCGACCCGCCGAGAGCCGTAATATGCTGCGGGCCAAGGTGATTGGCGAAGAATTCGTTGGCGCGACGGCGACGATTTATCTGGAAACCGCAGGCGGTCAGGAAATTCGGGTGCAGAAGAGCCATGCCGAATTGTCGGATTTGCCAGTTGATATTGGGCAAGAGCTTTACGTGTCTTGGTCGCAAGATGATGGCCATCTTGTTTCGGCGGCGTAGCACGGTTTGCTTGCCGGAAAATCCGGCAGGCAGCCACCGGGATGCCAAATTGTCGACGGTGCATGCGCAGGTTTCGCCATGGTCGGGGCGCTTGGCGGGTTTGGCTGTGGCCAGAGCGGAGGAGAAGATTGCGATGGGTCATATCTTCATTCAGGGCGCGGGGTTGAGCGAGCGTCAGATTGATGCGGTTTCGCTGCGCGGTGAGAGCACGCCTGCAGTACCGAGCATTTCGATTGGAGCGCGGATTTTTGCGGGTCTGGCAGGGATGTTTGGGCAGCGGCAAAGCCCGGAAAAGGACGCCGACGATTAGGGGGTGTGGGCTTAATTGGCTGTTCTGCAACGGCATTGGCAGCAAGAGTGCCCGGAAGGTCTTTCGAAGCCCGTGGTTTCATGTTAGCGCGACGGCCATTATGCAATCGGGGGGAGAGCATTATGGATCTTGGCGCAATTCGGGCCGAACTGGCGGCTTGCTATGATTTGGCCCCGTCTTTGGCTGCGGCCGACGCAACCGCCGATATTTATGCCAAGACGGCGCGGGTTATCCCCTTGGCTGATTGGGCGCGGCATGCGCCTTATGTGCTGGCGATCAATCGGTTGAAGCGGGACCGCAATGCGGTGGTTTTGGCGCATAACTATATGACGCCAGACATTTTTCATGGCGTTGCCGATGTGGTGGGCGACAGCCTGCAACTGGCGATCAAGGCGACCGAGGTTGAGGCTGATGTGATCGTGCAGGGCTGCGTGCATTTTATGGCCGAAACGTCGAAGATTCTGAACCCGTCGAAGACGGTGTTGATGCCGGACATGGGCGCGGGCTGTTCGTTGGCCGAGTCGATTACGCCGGCGGG
>JAHEDL010000607.1 GCA_024641255.1 Pseudorhodobacter sp. | reverse complement strand
TGCTGCCCCCGCAAACACACTCTTTCGTCACACCGCTGCCGTTAAGTTGTGGCGAAATTGTGGCAAAGGCGATTTTGCGATGGCATCACCTAGGGCAGTGGAAACGGTCGGTTGTGCTGGGGTTGATTGTGCGCGGGACCGCGACACTGCAGTGCGGCAACATGCGGAAATCGCGCCGCCAAATTGCCCAGATTGGGCGGTGCCGAATCAATTTGACGAAGATGCACGGCAAATTTGAGCAGATTGGTTGCAGCTTTGTTAACTAAAGCCCGCTACCAAATCCGGGACGCAATCCGCGTCTTGCCGAGGGAGAGCCGGCAATTAGGGAGGAATACGATGAGCATCGCTGGCGAACCAAGTTTCCGCGAATCCGTTGATATGATGTTTAAGCGCGCGACCCAACTGATGGACCTTGGCCCGGGTCTGGAAGAAAAGATCCGCGTCTGCAATTCGACCTATACGGTGCGTTTTGGCGTGCGTTTGCGCGGCAAGATCGAAACCTTTGTCGGCTACCGATCTGTTCATTCGGAGCACATGGAGCCGGTCAAGGGCGGGATTCGCTATTCTTTGGGGGTCAATCAAGACGAGGTTGAGGCGCTGGCGGCGCTTATGACCTATAAATGCGCGCTGGTGGAAACGCCGTTCGGGGGATCGAAGGGCGGTTTGTGTATTGATCCGCGCAAGTGGGACGAACACGAACTGGAACAGATCACCCGTCGCTTTGCTTATGAGTTGATCAAGCGCGATCTGATCAATCCGGCGCAAAACGTCCCGGCCCCGGATATGGGCACGGGCGAGCGTGAAATGGCGTGGATCGCCGACCAATATGCGCGGATGAACACCACCGATATCAACGCCAAGGCCTGTGTCACCGGCAAACCGCCGCATGCGGGCGGCATTCAGGGCCGGGTCGAAGCCACCGGGCGCGGGGTGCAATATGCGCTGCGCGAATTCTTTCGCCACGGCGAAGATGCCGCCAAGGCGGGGCTTTCCGGCGATCTGGATGGCAAGCGGGTGATTGTGCAGGGGTTGGGCAACGTGGGGTATCACGCGGCCAAGTTTTTGGCAGAAGAAGACGGTGCCAAGGTGATTGCGATCATCGAACGCGACGGCGCTTTGGTGAATGACAGTGGCCTTGACGTTGAAGATGTGCGGCAATGGATGAACCGTCATGGCGGCTTGTTGGCCGAATACCCCAAGGGACAGCATATTATTGATGGTGCGAAGGCACTTGAGCTGCCCTGCGACATCTTGATTCCGGCGGCGATGGAGGGGGTAATTAACCTTTCGAACGCCGAACGCATTCAAGCCCCGCTGATTATCGAAGCGGCGAATGGCCCGATTACCTTTGGTGCAGATGAAATCTTGCGGCGCAAGGGCTGCGTGATCATTCCCGACATGTATGCCAATGCGGGTGGCGTGACGGTTTCATATTTTGAATGGGTGAAGAACCTGAGCCATATCCGCTTTGGCCGGATGCAACGCCGCGCCGAAGAAGCGCGGTCGCGGTTGCTGGTGGAAGAGTTGGAGCGGCTTTCCAGCGATCAGCATTTGGGGTGGCAATTGGGGCCGGATTTCAAGCAGAAGTTCTTGCAAGGGTCGGACGAATTGGCGCTGGTGCGGTCGGGTTTGGATGACACCATGCGCACCGCCTATCAGTCGATGCGCGAGGTGTGGCACGCGCGGCAAGAGGTGCAGGACTTGCGCGTTGCGGCCTATATCGTGTCAATCGGGCGGATTGCGAAAACCTATCAATCCAAAGGGTTGTAACGGCGAGAGTTAAGGTTTCGGCCCGCGTCAGTTTGCTTTGGCGGGCCGGATCTGCTGTGCCGATGTGGCGCGCGGCGCTGGGGTTGGCAGCCTCCGGCGGGGATATTTTTGCCAAGATGAAGTTGCGGGCTGCGCGATAGCACAGGTTTTGCGCGTGGGTTGCGACACAATTTGTCGCGGACGGCACAGTTATTCGGGGATGGTTATTGAATAACCCCCTGAAAGCGGGTTCACTCGCTGCAGAAAAATGGGGGCAGCAGATGCGCTATTCCGGTCTTAAGGTGATCACCGAGGGTTTGTTCGGCAATAAGGGCTGGAAAGCCGCATGGCGTGAGCCTGATCCGCGCCCCGAATATGATGTGGTGATCATCGGTGGCGGCGGGCATGGGTTGGCGGC
>JAHEDL010000606.1 GCA_024641255.1 Pseudorhodobacter sp. | reverse complement strand
CGTCGCCTAGTCTGCGGCCACCTCGGCAGGCCCGATTATTTGTCCGACACGAAGGAATTATTGACATGAGCAAGCGCGACGACTTGATTGCGAAATACGCAGACGATCTTAAGACCAAGTGCAAAATCAACCCCGATATGGATCTTCTGACCAAAGTAACCATCGGCTGCGGCCCGGCGATTTACAACGCTGACGCCGCTACGGTCGCCGGTTCGGATGCGTCCGAACTGGAAACCGTTAAGAACAACTTCCTGATCAAAAAGCTTGGCCTTGCCGACTCGGCGGCGCTGATGGAAGGCATCAATGCCGCGATCGACACCTACGGTCGGTCAGAGCGGAGCAAGTTTCGCGCGGTGCTTTATTATATGCTGGTCAAACATTTCGGCAAAGAAGCGGTCTACGCAAAATAAGGCCGCAACCGGCAAGCTACGCCCGCCGCCAAATGGCGGGCGCTCTTCTTCTGGCACCGGGATAGCTCAAGTTTTTAACGCTTCGGCTTTGCAAACCGGGTCGCCAAGGCGTAGCCTAACCTCACAGGCAGTAAGCCCGGGACCTTTTCAGAACACGTGTGGCGCTAAGGGAGCACGTGGGGTGGATGGGGGGTCCTTTAGGGGTAAGGGGCCCCCTGTTTCCACAGTCAGGTTTCTTCCGACAAACCACCCAAAGCACAAACAATCCGCCATTCTTCCGGCGTGACCGGCTGCACCGAAAGCCTTGGGCAAGTAACTAGCGCCATCTTTTCCAACCCCGGTGCGTGCTTGCAGGTTTCCAGCGTAACAGGCCGTGGCAAAGGCCGCAGCGCGCGGATCCAAACGCAATCCCAGCGCGGATCATCGGTGGTGCTGTCAGGTGCGCTTTCACGGCACACTTCCACCAAACCCACCACCGCTTTGCCGATGTTGGAATGATAGAAGAACCCGCGGTCACCAACCTTCATCGCCCGCATATTGTTGCGCGCCAGATAGTTGCGCACCCCGTGCCATTCTTCGCCCACAGCCCCTTTGGCAACTTGGGCGTCCCAGCCCCAAGTGTCAGGCTCGGATTTGAACAGCCAGAAATTCATCCGATGACCTTTTTCCACTCGCTGATCGTCACGCTTTCGAAAAGACCCGCCTTGGCATAGGGGTCGGCCGCGGCCCATTCCTGCGCCGCCTTCAGATCATCGACGTTCAGCACGACAAGGCTGCCGGTCATCTGGCCTTCGGGCGACAAAAACGGCCCGGCCATTTCCACCACTCCCGACGCTTCAATATGCGCCAGATGCGCCGTGCGGTTATCAAGCCGCGTCTGCAGATGGTCAGGTTTGTCTTTACAGATCAGGGCGACGCGCATGGATTACTCCTGTTTCAAAGGCCGCGACAGCAGGGCGGAAATCGCCTGCGGCAAGGTGATGTGATGATCGATCACAGCGGCGATCATGCTGGTGATCGGCATGTCGATTTGCAAGCTTTTCGCCATGTCAGAGACTGCTTTTGCGGTAGCAGCCCCTTCGACAGTCACCGTCGGGTCAAAGCGTTCGCCCGCGCCAAGCGCCTGACCATAGCGGAAGTTGCGCGACTGCGCCGAGGTGCAGGTCAGCACAAGATCGCCAAACCCCGACAAGCCCGCCAAAGTTTCGGCGCGCGCGCCCAAGGCAAGCGCCAGCCGAGTCATTTCAGCATAGCCGCGCGTCATCAGCGCCGCCCGCGCCGAGTCGCCCAAGCCCGCGCCAATCACGATTCCCGCCGCAATGGCGATGACGTTTTTCAAAGCGCCGCCAAGTTCGGCCCCAATCACATCGGTGGTGCGATAAAGCCGCAGGGTCGGCGTCGACAGCAGATGCTGCAGTGCCTCGCCATCAGCACTTGCCAGCGTCAGCGCAGTCGGCAAACCGCGGGCGATGTCGGCGGCAAAGCTGGGGCCGGTCAGAATGGCAAAAGCCGAATTCGGGCAGGCCGCTTCGATCAGCGCCGTCGGCCCCTTCAGAGTCGTCAGATCAACACCCTTGCAGCAGGCGACCAAGGGCAACCCATCCAACATCGGATGCTCCGCCAAAAACGCCCGAAGCGCCTGCATCGGCAGCGTCAACAGCACGGCGTCGGCACCAACCAAATCAGAGATTTCCGCCGTAATAGAGACTGTTTTGGGCAGGTTCACCCCCGGCAGCCGCGCGGACTGACCACCGGCAAGCC
>JAHEDL010000603.1 GCA_024641255.1 Pseudorhodobacter sp. | reverse complement strand
ACAAGAGCATGGCATGAAGACCGTTGAGGTCGAAGTGCAGGGTCCGGGTTCGGGCCGTGAATCGGCGCTGCGCGCTCTGGCCGCTGTTGGCCTGAACGTCACCTCGATCCGCGACGTTACCCCGCTGGCTCACAACGGCTGCCGTCCGCCGAAGCGTCGCCGCGTCTAATTGTTTTTTACCGGTCGGGCCGTGCGATGACGCGCGGCCCGATTTCGTCATTTATGAACCTCGGGCGTCGTCTGCTTACGGACATGGGCAGAAGACAAGTATGGAGGCGATCGCATGATCCACAAAAATTGGCTCGAACTGATCAAACCGACTCAGCTGGTCGTGAAGCCGGGGGCTGATGCACAACGCACCGCCACCGTCATCGCCGAACCGCTGGAGCGTGGTTTCGGTCTGACTTTGGGCAACGCGCTGCGTCGCGTGCTGATGTCGTCGCTGCAGGGTGGCGCGATCACCTCTGTGCAGATCGACAACGTGCTGCACGAGTTCTCTTCGGTTGCTGGTGTGCGTGAAGACGTCACCGACATCGTGCTGAACCTGAAAGGCGTTTCGATCAAGATGGACGTTGATGGGCCCAAGCGCCTGTCGATTTCGGCCAAAGGCCCGGGCGTTGTTACCGCTGGTGACATCTCGGAAACCAACGGCATCGAAATTCTGAACAAAGACCATGTCATCTGCCACCTCGATGACGGCGCTGACGTGTTCATGGAACTGACCGTCAACACCGGCAAAGGCTATGTTGCCGCTGACAAGAACCGTCCGGAAGATGCGCCGATTGGCCTGATTCCGATCGACGCGATCTATTCGCCGGTCAAGAAAGTTTCGTACGAAGTCACCCCGACCCGCGAAGGTCAGGTGCTGGACTATGACAAGCTGACCATGCGCATCGAAACCGATGGCTCGCTGACCCCGGAAGATGCTGTGGCTTACGCGGCCCGCATCCTGCAGGACCAACTGGCTGTGTTCGTCAACTTTGACGAGCCGGAAGCTGCTGGCAAAGGCGTCGAAGATGCTGGTCTGGAATTCAACCCGCTTCTGCTGAAGAAGGTTGACGAGCTGGAACTGTCGGTGCGTTCGGCAAACTGCCTGAAGAACGACAATATCGTCTACATCGGCGATCTGATTCAGAAAACCGAAGCCGAGATGCTGCGCACCCCGAACTTCGGCCGCAAGTCCTTGAACGAAATCAAGGAAGTGCTGTCGGGCATGGGTCTGCACCTGGGCATGGAAGTCGAAGATTGGCCGCCAGAAAACATCGAAGATCTGGCCAAGCGCTTCGAAGACCAGTTCTAAGACTAACGGCGGGGCGCCCCTGAATTTGCTAAGGCATTTCAGGGGTGCCCCGTCGGGCTACAAATGCCCGCCTGTGCGGGGAAGTGGCGCGAAAATCGAAGATCTTCGCGTTTGGGCGCAAGCCCCAAGGTGAGCGGGACCAAAAGTAGGCCCTGCCGGACAAAGCAAAACACGCGATAGGAGATTCCCATGCGTCACTCTAGCGGCTACCGCAAACTGAACCGTACCCACGAACACCGCAAAGCGATGTTCGCGAACATGGCTGGCTCGCTGATCGAGCACGAGCAGATCAAGACCACCTTGCCGAAAGCCAAGGAACTGCGTCCGATAATCGAAAAGCTGATCACTTTGGCCAAGCGCGGCGATCTGCACGCACGCCGTCAGGCTGCGTCGCAGCTGAAGCAGGACCAGTATGTCGAACGTCTGTTCGCTATCCTTGGCCCGCGCTACCAAGAACGTCAGGGCGGCTATGTGCGCGTTCTGAAAGCTGGCTTCCGCTTCGGCGATATGGCTCCGATGGCGATCATCGAATTCGTTGACCGCGATCCGAATGCCAAAGGCGCTGCTGACCACGCTCGCACCGCTGCCGAGGATGCAATCGAGGCATAATCGCGCCGCGACCCTTGCTAAGACCGTAAACCCGCCTTGTTCTGCAAGGCGGGTTTATTATTTGCCTAATCCGTTGTCTTTGGTTCAAATTTGGAAATGGCATGTTTCTCAAAGCGGTATGGTTGCGCGAGTAAATACTCTTTAAGTTGTGTGTATTCGGAAAGAACGTAAAAATTATGTCTATTAAGCTAGGTATCGAGCTGGAGTTGCAGCATCTGTCGCAGTTGGCACCCGCTGGGTATTTTCTGGGACTGCATATTCGGTTCACGTCGC
>JAHEDL010000119.1 GCA_024641255.1 Pseudorhodobacter sp. | reverse complement strand
TTACCGTTATAAAGAAGGAAGGCTTTTGCAAAGCCTTCCAGTTGCACCGGGCAGCGGGACGCAAGCCGCGGTGCGATGTTTCAAGCCGCTTTCAGGGTGATCCCCGAAACCTCGGCCGCCGCCGCCAGACGGGCAATAAACGCCCGCGATGCGCGCAGCCAAGCCGCTTTTTCCTGCGCCACCAGCAAAGGCGCCTGCACCGCCGCAAACGGCAACACCTCGCCGCGCGCGCGCGCATCCAGCCGGATGATGTGAAAGCCATAACGCGACCGCACCAAGACCGGGTTGATCTGGCCTTCCTGCATCACCGCCAGCGCCGCCTCAAACTCCGGCACGGTATCGCCTGCCGAAATCTGCCCCAAGCGGCCACCGTTGGCCTTTGACGAACAGGCGGAATGATCCAGCGCCAGCCCGTCAAACCGCCGCGGGTCGGCCAAGACCTGATCCAGCACCGCCTGCGCATGATGCTGGGCGGCATGGGCATCTTGGCCAAGCGGGATCAGAATATGCGCCGCCTCGTACAAGGACGGGGCGCGGAACCGGTCGGGGTGCGCCGCGTAGACCGCCCGCAGATCGGCCTCTGTCACCGCTTCGGGCTGCACTGCATCGTCCAACAACTGCCGGATCAGCGCCTCGGCTTCGGTTTCCAGCTGGCCGGGCAAGGTTTCCTGCACATCCGCCACCAAACCCCGCCGCTGCGCCTCTTGCAACAGCAGCGCCCGCACTGCCAGCGCACGCGCGGCCGCCTGCCACGCCAGCCCCGGTTTGCCCTGCGGCGCGGGGTGGTTCTGCGCCTCGGCGGCAATGCGTGCGGCTTCGATCAACTCGCCATTGACGATCACGTCTGGAAGCAAAGGTTTCATCGCTTACTCCGCCGGATGCTTGTGTTTGCGCGTGCGCACGATCTGATAGCCGGGCCGCCACAGATAGCGCAGCGGAGCCGAGATGATGTGAACCAGCCGGGTGAACGGGAACAACAGAAATATCGTCAGCCCCAGAAAGATATGCGTCTTGAAGATCCAGCTGGCATTGACGATCTGATCTGCCGCATCGGCCCGGAAGGTCAAAATCCCCTGTGCCCAAGCCATAAACGTGGTCATCTCGTGCCCGTCAAGATGCTGCAACGACACATAAATCGTGCCAACCCCCAGCACCAACTGCGCCAGCAGCAGCGCCAAAATCGCCGTATCGGCAAAGCTGGAATGGGCGCGAATACGCGGGTCGTTCAGCCGCCGGTTCAGCAAAATGCCGCCCCCCACCAGCGCCATCAGCCCGGCCGCACCGCCCGCCACCACGGCCAGCACTTGCTTGGCACCGTGGCTGATCCCCAAGGCATCAAACACCCAGATCGGCGTCAGCAACCCCACGAAATGGCCAGCAAAAATCACCAACACTCCAAGGTGAAACAACACCGATCCGATGATGAATTGCCGCTTGCGCAACAACTGGCTGGATTTTGATTTCCAGGTAAACGGGTCGCGTTCATACCGCGCGATAGATGCGATGATCATCACGCTGATCGCGATATAGGGGTAAATCCCATAGATGAAGTGGTGCATCGTGATCTCCTATTCTGCGGCGGCAATTGTGGCGGCGGCAGGCACCGCCATCCGCGCCAAAATATCCCGGCTTATCGGGCAACCGGCGTTCGGGTCTGGCCCGAAAGTCACCTGTGCTTCGGTCCAGACCGCATCCAGCGCCGCAAGGTCTTCGGGGTTGTCATCGGCTTCGGCCAACAGGATTTGCGCCTCGGCGCTGTCAGCGGGCGCTTGCGAAAGCGCCACCAGCGCCTCTAGCACCGCCGCATAGCGGCTGCCCCGCCGCGTCAGCCGTTCGGCAAGCGCCACCAGAATATGCCCGGCATCGCCCAACATTTCTTGCGCTGCTGCAAGGCTTTGCGTTGACAAGAACTCCAACAGCACCGGCAGATGGTCAGGCAGTTCGGTTCCAGCCAAATCAAATCCCGCCGCACGGTAGGTGTCTAAAAGATCCACCATTGCGCCGCCACGATCCCGGCTTTCACCGTGAATATGTTCGAACAGGTTCAACGACAGCGTGCGCGACCGGTCAAACAGCAGCACATATTCTTCCTGCAGATCGGTCAGATCGGCCTCTGCCAGATGCACCAGCAGCGGCTCCAGCACGGCATGGCGATGCGGGCCAATCAGGCCATCATCGTGCAATGCCGCGCGAATGGCCGGAACCGCCGCCTGCAACTCTTCGCTTGGATAGGTCAGCAAGGCTGACAACGCTTTGAAGCTGATCATGACAGAAACTCCGAAGGCGAACGGAACTTCTTGCCGCCGCCAAACAATTTGCCGCCCGAAGACCCCGACGAACAGCCGTTGCCATCGGTAAAGCCGCAGCCGGTTTTCAGATCATAGGCTTGCTCGACCATTTCGCGGTGGGTGGTCGGGATCACGAAACGATCTTCGTAATTGGCAATCGCCATCAGTTGATACATCTCGTCGATCTGCAACGGCGTCAGGCCAACCCGCTGCGCCACGCCCAGATTGATCACCCCATCCACGGTTTTCGACCGCATGTAAGACCGCATCGCCAGCATCCGTTCCAGCGCCGACACCACCGGTGCCTCGTCGCCCGCCGTCAGCATATTCGCCAGATAACGCACCGGAATCCGCAGCGATTTCACGTCCGGCATGTCGTCTTGCTGGGCGATCTGCCCCGCAGCCGCCGCATTCTGAATCGGCGACAGCGGCGGAATATACCACACCATCGGCAGCGTGCGGTATTCGGGGTGCAGCGGGAAGGCGATCTTCCATTCCATCGCCATCTTCCAGATCGGCGAATTGCGCGCGCCCTTGATCCAGTCTTCCGGAATGCCTTCCTTACGCGCCGCCGCGATCACCTCGGGGTCGTTCGGGTCAAGGAACACCCCCAGTTGCGCGTCATACAGGTTCTTCTCATCCGGCACGCTGGCCGCTTCGGCGATCTTGTCGGCGTCATACAGCATCACCCCCAGATAGCGGATGCGCCCGACGCAGGTTTCCGAACACACCGTCGGCTGGCCGCTTTCCAGACGCGGATAGCACAGCGTGCATTTTTCCGATTTGCCCGACGACCAGTTGTAATAAATCTTCTTGTACGGGCAGCCCGACACGCACATGCGCCAACCGCGGCATTTTTCCTGATCAATCAGCACCACGCCATCGTCTTCGCGCTTGTAAATCGCCCCCGACGGGCAAGACGCCACGCAAGCCGGATTCAGGCAGTGTTCGCACAGCCGCGGCAGATACATCATGAAGGTGTTTTCGTATTCGCCGTAGATGTCCTTCTGGATGCCGTCAAAGTTGTAATCCTGCGACCGCTTGGCAAACTCGCCGCCCAGAATTTCTTCCCAGTTCGGGCCCCATTCAATCTTCTCCATCCGCTCGCCCGAGATTTTCGAACGCGGCCGCGCGGTGGGAAACGCCTGCATGTCGGGCGCGGATTTCAGATGGTCATAGTCGAAGTCATAGGGTTCATAGAAATCGTCGATCTCCGGCAGGTCGGGGTTGGCGAAGATATTCGCCAGAATCCGCCACTTGCCGCCCTGCTTGGGCGTCAGCTTGCCGGATTTCGACCGCGTCCAGCCCCCGTTCCAGCGTTTCTGATTTTCCCAATCCTTCGGATACCCGATCCCCGGTTTGGTTTCGACGTTGTTGAACCAGGCGTATTCAACACCCTCGCGGCTGGTCCAGACGTTCTTGCAGGTAACAGAGCAGGTGTGACACCCGATGCACTTGTCAAGGTTCAGCACCATGCCGATTTGCGCGCGAACTTTCATTCTGCCGCCTCCACTTTTGCCGGCTGATCCAGCCAATCGACCTTGTTCATTTTCCGCACGATGACGAATTCGTCGCGGTTGCTGCCCACGGTGCCGTAATAGTTGAACCCATAGGAAAGCTGGGCATAGCCGCCGATCATATGCGTCGGCTTCAACGTGGTCCGGGTGACAGAGTTATGGATGCCGCCGCGCTTTTGCGTGATCTGGCTGCCGGGGGTGTTCACGATCTTTTCCTGCGCGTGATACATGAACAGCGTGCCTTCCTTCATGCGCTGGCTCACCACCGCCCGCGCCGTCAGCACCCCGTTCGAGTTCCACACCTCGACCCAGTCGTTGTCCACCAGCCCCGCCTTGGCCGCGTCCACTTCCGAAATCCAGACACAAGGCCCGCCGCGGTTCAGCGTCAGCATCAACAGGTTGTCGGAATAGGTCGAATGGATGCCCCACTTCTGGTGCGGCGTGATGAAGTTCAACACCACATGCGGCTCGTTTGCGCCCAGCGATTTCATCGCATCCGCGCCAGTGGTCTTCAGATCCACCGGCGGCCGCCAGGTGACGAAGCCTTCGCCAAAGGCCAGCATCCACTTATGATCCTGATACAGCTGCTGCCGCCCCGAAACCGTCCGCCACGGGATCAGCTCATGCACGTTGGTCCAACCGGCGTTATAGCAGACATCCTCCGATTCAATCCCCGACCAGGTCGGCGAGGAAATGATCTTGCGCGGCTGCGCGGCGATATCGCGGAAGCGGATCTTTTCGTCTTCCTTCACCTCTGCCAGATGCCGATGGCTGATGCCGGTGGCCTTCGACAGCGCATCCCACGCCTTCACCGCCACTTCGCCGTTGGTTTCGGGTGCCAGCATCAAGATGACTTCGCAGGCATCAATCGCGGTGTTGATCTTGGCCAGACCCTTGGTCACCCCCTCATCCGTCACCACGCCATTCAGCGCCTTCAGGTGATGCACCTCGGCCTTGGTATCCCAGGCAATGCCCTTTCCGCCGTTGCCGATCTTGTCCATCAACGGGCCAAGTGCTGTGAACCGCTTGTAAAGGTTTGGATAATCCCGCTCCACCGCCACATAGGCCGGCGCGGTCTTACCGGGGATCAGATCACATTCCCCCGCTTTCCAATCCAACACCTGCGCCTGCGCCAATTCCGACGGCGTGTCGTGGTGCAACGGCAGTTGCACGATATCGGTTTCCACCCCCAGATACCCCGGCGCCAGTTCCGACAGCTTATGCGCGATGGATTTGAAAATCTCCCAATCGGTCTTGCTTTCATAGGCCGGGTCCACCGCCGCCTGCAGCGGGTGGATGAACGGGTGCATGTCCGAGGTGTTCATGTCGTCTTTTTCGTACCAACTTGCCGTCGGCAGCACGATGTCGGCGTAAACCGCGGTGGTCGACATGCGGAAGTCGATGGTCACCAGCAGGTCAAGTTTGCCCTCGGGCGCCTTGTCATGCCAGACCGCCTCGGCGGGCTTTTGCCGCCCCTCTTGCCCCAGATCCTTGCCCTGCACCCCATGATCGGTGCCCAGCAGGTGCTTGAGGAAATACTCGTGCCCCTTGCCCGAAGACCCCAGCAGGTTCGACCGCCACACAAACAGGTTGCGCGGCCAGTTTTCGGGCGCATCGGGGTCTTCGCAAGACATCTGCAACGCCCCCGACTTCAGGCTTTCCGCCACATAGGCCGGAATGTCCTTGCCTGCCGCCTTGGCATCGCGCGCCACCTGCAACGGGTTGGTTTTCAGCTGCGGCGCAGACGGCAGCCAGCCCATACGTTCGGCCTGAATGTTATAGTCGATCAGCGACAGGTCTTTCCAATTCCCCGCCGGCGCCGTGGGCGACAGAATTTCCGCCGCCGTCACGGTTTCATAGCGCCACTGGTCGGTATGCGCGTACCACGCGCTGGTTGCGTTCATGTGGCGCGGGGGCCGCGCCCAATCCAGCGCAAAGGCCAACGGCGTCCAGCCGGTTTGCGGCCGCAGCTTTTCCTGCCCGACATAATGCGCCCAACCGCCACCCGATTGACCAACGCAGCCGCACATCACCAACATGTTGATAACGGCGCGATAGTTCATATCCATATGATACCAATGGTTCATCGCAGCCCCGATGATCACCATCGACTTGCCATTGGTCTTTTCGGCATTGCTGGCGAATTCGCGCGCCACATGAATGATCTTGTCGCGCGAAACCCCGGTAATCTTTTCCGCCCAAGCCGGGGTAAACGGCACATCGGCGTCGTAAGATTTTGCCACATGCGCGCCGCCCAGCCCACGATCCAGCGAATAGTTGGCGCACATCAGGTCAAACACCGTCGCCACATAGGCGTCTTTGCCATTGGCCAGCGTGATCTTCTTGACCGGCACGTTGCGGGTCAGCACCTCGGGGTGGTTGCACACCTCGAAGCCGTTGGTCGCAGCGCCGCCGAAATACGGGAAATCCACGCCAACAACTGCATCGTGATCGGTGTCCAAAACATGGCTCAGCCGCAGCCGCACATCGTCTTCGCCCGCGCGCTGTTCAAGGTTCCACTTGCCGGTTTCGCCCCAGCGAAAGCCGATAGACCCGTTCGGCACCACAATCTTTCCCGAAACCTCGTCATAGGCGACGGTTTTCCATTCGGGGTTATTCGCCTGCCCCAAACCGCCGTCAAAATCCGAAGCCCGCAGCTGCCGTCCGGGAACAAAGCTGTCGCCCTTCGGCTCCAGTTGCACCAGCATCGGCATGTCGGAATAGCGGCGGATGTAATCCTCGAAATACTCGGCCTGCCGATCCAGATGGAACTCGCGCAAGATCACATGGCCAAACGCCATGCCAATCGCGGCATCGGTGCCTTGCTTGGCGTTCAGCCAGATATCGCCAAACTTCGCCGCTTCCGAATAGTCGGGGCAGATCACCGCCGATTTGGTGCCGCGATAGCGGGCTTCGGTGTAGAAATGCGCATCCGGTGTCCGGGTTTGCGGCACGTTCGATCCCCAAAGGATCAAGAAGCCCGCATTGTACCAATCGGCACTTTCCGGCACGTCGGTCTGCTCGCCCCAGGTTTGCGGACTGGCCGGTGGCAGGTCGCAATACCAGTCATAAAACGACATGCAGGTGCCGCCCAGCAGGCTAAGATAGCGCGTGCCCGCCGCATAGCTGACCATCGACATGGCCGGGATCGGCGAAAAGCCAAACACCCGGTCGGGGCCATAGGTTTTGGCTGTATAGGCATTGGCCGCCGCGACAATCTCTGTCGCCACATCCCAGCTTGCGCGCACAAAGCCGCCCTTGCCGCGGGTCTTGGTGTAGCCCGCGCGCTTTTCTGGCGAATTTTGGATCGCCGTCCACGCCTCGATCGGCGACATGGTGCGGCGCAGATCGCGCCACATCCGGTACAGCTTGCCACGGATCAGCGGCGTTTTCACCCGGTTCGCCGAATACAGATACCAGCTGTAAGATGCCCCGCGCGCACAGCCGCGCGGTTCATGGTTGGGCAGGTCGGCGCGGGTGCGCGGGTAATCGGTTTGCTGGGTTTCCCAGGTCACGATCCCCGATTTGACATAGATCTTCCACGAACACGACCCGGTGCAGTTCACCCCATGCGTTGACCGCACGATTTTGTCGTGCCGCCAGCGGTTGCGATACACTTCCTCCCAATCGCGGTTCTCGCTGGTGGTCTGGCCGTGACCACCCGCAAAAGTATCTTGCCGCAGCGAGGTGAAGAAGTTCAGACGATCAAGCAGATGGCTCATCGTATAGTCCTTTCGATCAGGAACGCAGGGCGGCGTTAGACGCGCGCCGGCCGTGTTCGATGTCATGCAAAAGGCCACCGCGCCGGGTGTAGGCACCCCAGGTCAGCGCAAGGCACAGAACGTAAAAGCCAAGGAACATCCAAAGCGCGCCCACCGGCGATCCGGTCAGGGCAATGGAAGACCCGTAGGCTTTCGGGATGAAGAAGCCGCCATAGGCCCCGATTGCGCTGGTAAAGGCGATGATCGCGGCGCTTTCACGCTCTGACTGCCGCCGCAGCGCCACCGGGTCCAGCCCCGGCATCAACCGCGGCACCTCGCGCCCCATGATCACCGGAATCATCTGGAACGTCGAAGAGTTGCCAACGCCGGTAAAGAAGAACAGTGCCATGAAGCAGGCAAAGAACCCCCAGAACGCCCCCGGCTGCCCGGCTGCTCCGGCAAAATGGATCACGCCGTAGACCGCCACGATCATGCCGACAAAGACCCAAAACGTCACCCGCCCGCCGCCGAACTTGTCGGCAACCCAGCCGGTTCCCGCCCGTGCCAGCGCGCCCACCAGCGGCCCAAGGAACACATATTGCAGCGCGTTCACGTCCGGAAACAGGATCTTCGACAGCAACGGGAAGCCCGCCGAATAGCCGATAAAGCTGCCAAACGTCCCGATATAAAGCACGCACATCAACCAGTTATGCGCCCGGCCAAAGATCACAGCCTGTTCGCGGAAGCTGGCCTTGGCATCGGCGATATCGTTCATCCCCAACCAAGCCAGCACAGTCGAGGCCAATACGAACGGCACCCAGATGAAGCCCGCGTTCTGCACCCAAAGCTGGCCGCCATCCGCCGTTGCCTGCGGGGTGCCGCCCATCGCGCCAAACACGCCAACCGTGATCACCACCGGCACCAGGAACTGCATCACCGACACGCCCAGATTGCCCAAGCCCGCATTCAGCGCCAAGGCATTGCCCTTTTCCGCCTTCGGAAAGAAGAACGCGATATTCGCCATCGACGAGGCAAAGTTACCGCCGCCCAAACCGCACAGCAGCGCCAGCGCAAGGAAGATCACATAGGGCGTATCGGGGTTCTGCACCGCATAGCCAATGCCAAGAGCCGGCAACAACAACGACGCGGTGGAAAGCGTCGTCCACAGCCGCCCGCCAAAGATCGGCACCATGAAGCTATAGAAAATCCGCAGCGTCGCCCCCGAAAGCGATGGCACCGCCGCCAGCCAGAACAACTGCTCGGGCGTAAAGCCAAATCCGATTGCCGGCAGCTTTGCCACCACCATCGACCACACCATCCACACCGAGAACCCCAGCAAAAGCGCCGGAATCGACAGCCACAGATTGCGCCGCGCAATCGCCCGCCCGCTGGCGGCCCAGAATGTCGCATCCTCGGGGCGCCAATCGTCCAGCACCCGCGGCATCTTCGTCACTTCGGCGTCATGGATTTCTTGCATCTCGGGCAGGCTGGGCAACCGGTCCAGCGCCTCGCCATGCGCCGCCCGCTCCATCGCGCGGATCGACAGATGCATCCACGCCAGCGAAATCGCCACAATCACGAACAACAGCGCAAAGCAGCTGGTGTAAATCCCGGTCAGATCCAGCAGCGCACCAAAGATCAGCGGCAGAATAAACCCGCCCAGACCGCCGATCATCCCCACCAGACCACCAACAGCGCCCACATGATTGGGGTAGTAAACCGGAATGTGCTTGAACACCGCCGCCTTGCCAAGGCTCATGAAAAAGCCCAAGGCAAACAACGTGATAACAAAGGGCCACTGCCCCATTTGGGTGCTGAAGTGGATAGGCCCGCTCTTGCCCTGAATGACGTAATCCGTTGCCGGATAAGACAGCATGAACAAGAACACCAACGAGAAGCCAAAGCACCAGTACATCACCGTGCGCGCGCCGAACCGGTCACTCAGATGACCGCCATAGGCGCGAAACAGGCTGGCCGACAGGCTGAAGGCAGCAGCCGACATGCCCGCGGTTTCCACGTCAACATGGTAAACGTCGATCAGATAGTGCGGCAGCCACAGCGCAAGCGCCACAAACGCCCCGAACACAAAGAAATAATACAGCGAAAACCGCCAGACCTGAATATTCGCTAGGGGCGCGAATTGTTCGGCAAAGCTGGGCGCTTTCACGCCTTTGGCCCGCCGCGCGATCAGTTCGGGGTCATCCTTGGCGAACAAAAAGAACGCCACGCCAATGGCGATCAGCCCCAGCGCCCAAACATGCGCCACGCCCTGCCAGCCATAGGCCACCATCACAAACGGCGCGACAAACTTGGTGACCGCAGCCCCCACGTTGCCCGCACCAAAAATTCCCAGCGCCGTGCCTTGCTTGCCCGCGCCATACCAGCGCGACACATAGGCCACGCCGATGATAAACGATCCGCCCGCAAGCCCGATCCCCAACGCCGCGATCAGATAGGTGGTATAGGTCGACGCCCAGGTCAGCGCCCAGGTTGCCATCCCGGCAAGGATCATCTGGGCCGAAAACACCAGCCGCCCACCAAAGCGTTCGGTCCATACCCCCAAAAACAGCCGGGTCAGCGATCCGGTCAAGATCGGCGTTGCCACCAGCAAGCCAAACTCAAACTCGGTCAGCGACAGCTCTTTCTTGATGGCCACCCCGATAATAGAAAAAATCGTCCAAACGGCAAAGCACGCGGTGAACGCAATCGTGCTTAACGCAAGGGCGCGGTTCTGGTCGCCTTTTGACACCTGCGATCCGATCAACATTTCTAACTCCGTCAGTAGCGGGGCACCCCCCGGACGCAGTCAGCCACAACAGAGCGGCCTTCGGCCTCCGTTGATCCAGATCAACCCTTTGTGATTGTGCCGCCGCAAACCGACAAGATTTGACCAAGTCCAAATAGCTAGGCGCAGTTGATCAAATAGGGTCGTTAAAATTCGCATTAGTATAATTGATAAAAGTCAATCGTTGATATAGAAGAAATCAAGTAACCAAGCGAAAGACGCCGAGTCGTGATCGAAACCATTGCTGATGATGTCCGTGATTTGCAGTTGTTTGAAGGGGTTCAGGACGCCACGATCCTGAAACTGATGCGGGCGGGCTACGACCAATCGTTTCCGCCCTATGTCACCTTGATCAAAGAAGGCACTCCGGCGGATTTTCTGCATATCGTCGTCGAAGGCATGGTCGAACTTTACGCCGGTGCCAACCAGCGCGAGGCGACAATGGCAGTGGTGCGGCCGGTTTCCACCTTTATTCTGGCCGCATCGGTGCGCGACGCGCCCTATCTGATGTCGGCCCGCACCCTGCAAAGATCGCGGGTTTTGCTGATCCCCTCGGCAGATCTGCGCGCCGCAATTGCCAGCGACAATCGCTTTGCGATGAATGTGATGAACGAATTGGCCGGGTGCTACCGCAGCATGGTGCGCCACGCCAAAAACCTGAAACTGCGCAACACCCGCGAACGCGTCGCCGCCTATCTGCTGCGCCAATCCCGGCTTTTGGGCAACGCGCCGGGCTTCATTTTGCCGGTCGAAAAGCGGTTGCTGGCCTCGTATATGGGGATGACGCCGGAAAACCTGTCGCGGGCGTTGAAGTCTTTGGCCGAAGACGGTTGCAAGATTGACGGGCAGCGCATCATCATCACCGACCGCACGAAAT